>NZ_DCJO01000030.1:607-32097 GCF_002320075.1 Intestinimonas sp. UBA1698
CATCACCATCAACACCGCTCACGTGGAGTATCAGACCGACGCCCGTCACTATGCCCACGTTGACTGCCCGGGCCACGCCGACTATATCAAGAACATGATCACCGGCGCTGCTCAGATGGACGGCGCCATCCTGGTGATTGCTGCCTCCGACGGCCCCATGGCCCAGACCCGTGAGCACATCCTGCTGGCCCGTCAGGTGGGCGTGCCCGCTATCGTGGTGTTCCTGAATAAGTGCGACCAGCTCGACGATCCCGAGCTGCTGGAGCTGGTGGAGATGGAAGTCCGCGAGCTTCTGAGCAAGTACGAATTCCCCGGCGACGATATCCCCATCATCAAGGGCTCCGCCCTCAACGCCCTGATCAGCGAGTCCACCGACGTGAACGCTCCCGAGTATGCCTGCATCAAGGAGCTGATGGACGCCGTTGACAGCTATATCCCCACCCCCGACCGTAAGGCCGACCAGCCCTTCCTGATGCCCGTCGAGGACGTGTTCACCATCTCCGGCCGCGGCACCGTGGCCACCGGCCGTGTGGAGCGCGGCCAGCTGAAGGCCGGCGAGACCGTCGAGATCGTGGGCCTCACTGACGAGAAGAAGTCCACCGTCGTCACCTCCATGGAGATGTTCCGCAAGACTCTGGATTACGTCGAGGCCGGCGACAACGTGGGCTGCCTGCTGCGCGGCGTGGCCAAGACCGACATCGAGCGCGGCCAGGTGCTGTCCAAGCCCGGCTCCATCCATCCCCACACCAAGTTCAAGGGCCAGGTCTACGTCCTGTCCAAGGACGAGGGCGGCCGGCATACCCCCTTCTTCAATAACTATCGCCCCCAGTTCTACTTCCGTACCACCGACGTGACCGGCGTCATCTCCCTGCCCGAGGGCGTTGAGATGTGCATGCCCGGCGATAACGTCGACATGGACGTGGAGCTGATCACCCCCATCGCCATCGAGAAAGGCCTGCGTTTCGCCATCCGTGAGGGCGGCCGTACCGTGGGTTCCGGCGTCGTCATCGAGATTAACGAGTAAGTAAGCTGCTCAAAAACGCCCGCCGCTTTTGCGGCGGGCGTTTTTTAACCGGCGGTGGAACACAAAAGAGAGGAGCATGGCGATGCCTGAAACAATCACGGATTTGGAGACCGCAGCTCCGGAGATCGCGGAGACCTTCGGCAGCGTTATGGAGGGCTTTACGCTGAGCAAGGCCCTGTATACGGCGCTTTTGCTGATGGCCTGTATTGTGATGGTCAAGGTCCTGCTGCGGCTGCTGGAGCGGACCATCCTGCGGTTGAAGGTGGAGCGGAGCCTCCACACCTTTATCCGGTCCACGGCGAAGATCCTCCTGTGGTTTATCACGATTCTGATCGTGGGAGACTACATCGGACTTCCGGTCAGCGCCCTGCTGGGTGTGCTGGGGGTGGCCGGCCTGGCCCTGTCCCTGGCACTTCAGGGGACGCTGTCCAATCTGGCGGGCGGCATCATGGTACTGATCTCCAAGCCCTTTGCCGTAGGGGACTTCGTGGAGGCCGGCGGCCTGTCCGGCACGGTGTCCGACATCGGCCTGGTCTATACCAAGCTGACGACCATCGACAACAAGATCATCTATGTGCCCAACGGGGAGATCTCCGGCGAAAAGATCGTCAATTACAACGGCCAGACCCAGCGCCGGGTGGACCTGAAATTCGACATCTCCTATGACAGCGATCCGGAAAAGGCCAAGCAGGTCATCCAAGAGGTGGTGGGGGCCCATCCTAAGGCGCTGTTCACTCCGGTGCCCTTTGCGCGGGTCTCCGCCTACAATGAGAGCAGCGTCAGTGTCACGGTGCGGGTATGGTGCGCCACAGAGGACTACTGGGACCTGTACTTCGATCTGCTGGAGCAGATCCGTGTGTCCTTTGACCGGAACGGGATCGAACTGACCTACAACCACCTCAATGTGCATATCGTGGACACAGGCCGATAAAAGGGGCGGCGCTCAGATGAGCGCCGCCCCCGGCTTTATTCCGGCATGGACAGCCCGTGGATGAAGCCGTCCAACTGGCTGGAGAGCACCTCACCCCCTACCACCGTGTTTTTGTAGACCAGGATGCCCACCCGGACGCCGGTCTCCCCCGTGGGATAGTTGGTGATCTCATAGGTATAGCGCTTGACCCGCTTGCCCTGGTACTTGGTCAGATCAAAGCCCTGTTCCGACTGGAGCGCCAGGTACTGGTCGTAGGTCTCGTCGAACTCGTCGGGGATCAGCAGCTCCTCCACGGCGATGGGGTCGGCGGACACCTGCCAGCCGTAGCTCTCCAGATAGGCCACCCGGTCCTCGTTGGTTTTGATGCCCTTGGGGCTGGCCGGAGTGGTGGAGACCGCGTCCACCCCCCGGGCGGACAGAGCTCCTCCAACCAGGGCCGCGGCTCCGCAGAGCACCACCAGGGCCACGGCGCCTGCCAGCAGCCTGCCCCGGTGCAGCTTGGCGGTCCAAATAAACACAGTGCAACGCTCCTCTCGTTTTATATCGTGATAATTTCTATGTGCAAGCCGGACCGGATATGATAAAATAGGCGAAAAAGGACAAGGGGAGGACGGCATGGACCGACTGGATAAGATACTGGCCGGCACCGGACGCTGGTCCCGCCGGGAGGTCAAGGGCCTGGTACGGGCGGGGCGGGTGACGGTCAACGGGGCCGTGGCAGGGAGCCCGGAGCAGAAGTATGACCGCCTGGGCCTGGATTTGCGGGTGGATGGAGCGCCCATTGGAGCGGAAAAGTTTGTCTATCTGATGCTCCATAAGCCGGGGGGTGTTCTCTCCGCCACCGAGGACCCGAAGCAGTCCACCGTGGTGGACCTGCTGCCGGAATATCTGCGGCGGGTGGGGCTCTTCCCTGTGGGCCGGCTGGACAAGGATACCGAGGGGCTGCTGCTGCTCACCAACGACGGCCCGCTGGGCCACCGGCTGCTGGCGCCGGGCCGGCATGTGGACAAGGTGTACTTCGTCCGGGTGGAGGGGACGCTGACCGCGGAGGACGCCGCCGCCTTTGCAGCGGGTATGACCCTGGGCGACGGTCTGCGCTGTATGCCCGCCGGCTTGGAGCGCCTGCCGGAGCCGGACACCGCCCTGGTGACCCTGCGGGAGGGCAAGTACCACCAGATCAAGCGGATGCTCGCCTGTCGGGGAAAGCCGGTGCGCTACCTCAAGCGGCTGTCCATGGGCCCGCTGCGGCTGGACGAGGACCTGGGACCGGGGGAGTGGCGGGAGCTGACCGCGGAGGAGATTCAGGCCTTGACGAGCGCTTGAAGGGGGGGCCGGGCGGCTGAATGGTCCGGCGCTGAGAGGGGCGGAACTTTGTTTCGGCATTTTCAACAAAAAAATACGAATACCCTATTGAAAAGGGAGAAAAAACTCGGTATAATAGAATTCGTGATTGAATGTTATGGCGCCTAGGCGCCGAGGAGGAGGCAGAACGATGTCCAGCAGGATTTTTCAGAGCGTTGTGCTCCAGATGAAGGACAGCACAGACCGGGCCGTGGGCGTCATCGACTCGGAGGGCACCGTGGTCGCCTGCAACGAGCTCACCTGTATCGGGGAAAAGTGGGCCGGGGCGGTGGAAGTCATCAACGGCTCCGATGCAGAGACGGTGAAGTATTCCGGCAATACCTTCAAGCCCCTGGCGGGCTGGAGCTCCCAGTTCGACTACGCCGCCTTTGCGCGGGGGGAGGACGAGCTGGCGCAGATGGTGTGTGCCATGGCGGCGGTGGCCCTCAACGGCGCCAAGGCCTACTACGAGGAAAAGCACGATAAGGCCACCTTTGTCAAAAATATTATCTCGGACAACATCCTGCTGGGCGATATCTACGTCCGTGCCAAAGAGCTGCACTTTGTGTCCGAGGTCCCCCGCGCCGTGTTCCTGGTCCGCCAGGTGGGCAGCACCGATATGGCGGCCATGGACGTGGTGCAGAGCCTGTTCCCGGACAAGCAGGTGGATTTTGTCCTCTCCACCAGCGAGACCGACATCACCCTCATCAAGCAGCTCCCCGACGGCACCGACGGCAAGGAGATCTACAAGATCGCCAAGCAGGTGGAGGAGGCCCTGGAGGGCGAGCTCAACCTGAAGGTGGTCATCGGCATCGGCACCGTGGTGGGCCACATCCGGGAACTGGCCCGGGCCTATAAGGAGGCCCAGGTGGCCATCGAGGTGGGCAAGGTGTTTGACACCGAGAAGTCCATCATCAATTATGAGAACCTGGGCATCGGCCGTCTCATCTACCAGCTTCCCACCACCCTGTGTGAGATGTTCCTCCAGGAGGTCTTTAAGAAGAACCCCATCGACTCCCTGGACCAGGAGACCCTGTTCACCATCAACAAGTTCTTCGAGAACAACCTGAACGTCTCCGAGACCGCCCGGAAGCTTTTCGTCCACCGCAACACTCTGGTCTACCGCCTGGAGAAGATCAAGAAGCTCACCGGGCTGGATTTGCGGGAGTTCGACGACGCCATCACCTTCAAGGTGGCCCTGATGGTCAAGAAGTATCTGGTCTCCCGCGGCATCGAATCCTGAATCCTGTGACACGCTGCCGTCTCTGGGGCGCCGGTTTACCGGCGTCCCTTATGGCGATTTATGGAAAGCGCCCGCCAGACCTTGACAGATCCTGCCGAACCGGGTAAAATGTCCCTACAAGAACTTCTGCAAATGCAAAAGAGGTAGCTATGATACGGCTCATTGACATACAAAAGACCTATGACAACGGCACCCGGGCTCTGAAAGGCGTCTCCATGCGCATTGACGACGGGGAGTTCGTCTTTTTGGTGGGGCCTTCCGGCTCCGGCAAGTCCACCATCATCAAGCTCATCACCGGGGAGATCGCCCCCAGCGAGGGGCGGCTGATGGTGAACGGCTACAATATGAACACCATCCGTCCCAAGCAGGTGCCCGGTATGCGCCGGACCCTGGGGGTCATTTTTCAGGACTTCCGGCTCATTGAGAAGAAAACGGTGGAGGAGAACCTCACCTTCGTCATGCGGGTGGTGGGGGCCTCACCCCGGGAGATCAAGAAGCGCATCCCGTACGTGCTGCAGCTTGTGGGGCTGGACCACAAGGGGGACCGGCTCCCCTCGGAGCTCTCCGGCGGCGAGCAGCAGCGCGTGGCCATCGCCCGGGCGCTGGTGAACAACCCCAGCGTCATCATCGCCGACGAGCCCACCGGCAATCTCGATCCCCAGCGGTCCCTGGAGATCATGATGCTGTTGGAGAAGATCAACGAGCTGGGCACCACCATGCTGGTGGTCACCCACGAGAAGGAACTGGTCAACCGCTTTGCCAAGCGGGTGGTGGCCATCGAGAGCGGCCGGGTCATCAGCGACGGAATGGGTGGGTACTACAACAATGAGACAGTTTAACATGGGTTATCACCTGCGGGAGGGATTCCGCAGCATCTTTACCCACGGCCTCATGTCCTTTGCCGCCGTGTGTATGATTCTGGCCTGCCTCATCATCATGGGCTCCTTCTCCCTGGTGGCCATCAATATCGACAATACCCTGGGCCGGTATGAGGCGGAGAACGAATTCATCGCCTACATAGACGAGACCCTTGCCGAGGACGAGGCCCGGGCGCTCCAGAGCAAGCTGGAGGCCATCCCCAACGTGTCCTCCGTCACTTTTATGACAGCAGGGGAGGCGCTGGAGCGCTACACCGAGCGCTATACCGACAGCGAGACCCGGGAGCTCTTCGACGGCATGGACGACTCGGTGCTCCGCCACCGCTACCGCATCCATGTGGACGACCTGGAGCAGATGGGGGAGACGGTCCGCCAGGTGGAGGCCGTCTCCGGCGTGGCCAAGGTCCAGTGGGAGCAGGCCATCTCAGACGGCTTTGTGGCCCTGCGCAACGTGGCCAGCGCCGTGGCCTTCATTCTCATCGCCATGCTGCTGGTCATCTCCCTGTTCATCATCGCCAACACCATCAAACTGGCCACCTTCCACCGGCGGGAGGAGATCGCCATCATGAAGATGTGCGGCGCCACCAACTGGTTTGTCCGCTGGCCCTTTATCTTTGAGGGCATGCTGCTGGGCCTGATGGGGGCCATCCTGGCCTTTTTCCTCCAGTGGGGGCTCTACACCATCATCGTGCAGGCCATCGACGGTTTCGGCGGGCTCCAGCTCGTGGCCATCATTCCCTTCCAGACCTTGTGGACCCGCGTGGCGGGGGCCTTCGCGGTCACCGGACTGGTCATCGGAGCCGGCGGTTCTCTGCTGGCCATCCGCAAATTCCTGCAGGTTTAAAAAATTCCCAAACCAATTCCGCCGCCTGTACATCCGAAAAGGAGGATCGCCGTGGCAAATCCCAAGCAGAACCGGCAAAAAAAGCCCCGCAAGGACTGGCGCAGGGTTGTGGTGGCCGCGCTAGCGGCTTTCCTGGCCCTGATGATGCTCCTGCCCATGTTCACCATGGTGCTGGAGGCCGCCCAGGCGGCCGACACCTCTGAGCTGGAGCAGCAGATCAGGGAATACCAGAAGCAGCAGGCTGACCTGGCCGCCCAAATCAAGGACCTGGACCGGCAGCTCAAATCCATCGCCGGGGACAAGGCCCAGGCCCTGGAGCAGAAACGCCTGCTGGACCGGCAGATTTCCGCCAAGGTCCAGGAGATTCAGAGCACCGAGTCCATCATTGCCCAGTACGACGCCCTCATTGCGGATGAGCAGGCCAAGCTGGAGGACACCCAGGCCAAGGAAGAAATCCAGTACGAGCTGTTCTGCAAGCGGGTGCGGGCCATGGAGGAGGCGGGAACGGTCTCCTACTGGTCCATCCTTTTTGACTCGGCCGACTTCGCCGACCTGCTGGACCGGGCCACCTTTGTCAGTGAGATTATGGAGGCCGACAACAAGATCATGGACGATCTGGCCGCCCTGCGCAAGAGCATCGAGGCGCAGAAGGCCGAGCTGGAGACCAGCCGGGCCGACCAGCAGACCCAGCGGGACGCGCTGGTGGCACAGAAGAAGGAGCTGGATGCCAAGGAGGCGGACGCCGCCGCACTGGTCCAGAAGATTCAGAGCCAGGAGTCGGAGTACCAGTCCAGCCGGGACGCCCTGAAGCGGGAAGAGGAAGAAGTCGAAGCCCAGATCATCAAAAAGCAGAAGGAGATCCAGGCCAAGATCGCCGCGGGGCAGATCAGCTTCGACCCGGGCACCGGCTGGCAGTGGCCGGTCCCCGGACGCTATAAGATCACCTCCACCTTCGGCCCCCGCATCCACCCCATTACCGGCCTGCCGGGCAACCACACCGGCACCGACGTCGCCGCGCCCAAGGGCACGGCCATCCTCGCCGCCCGGGGCGGTGTGGTGACCATCTCCACCTACAACAACTCCTATGGCAACTATGTGGTGGTCCAGCATGACAACGGCATCGCCACCCTGTACGCCCATATGAGCTCCCGCGCCGTCAGCGAGGGCCAGATCGTCACTCAGGGCCAGACGTTAGGGTATGTGGGCTCCACCGGCAGCTCTACCGGCAACCATCTGCATCTGGAGTTCCGGGTCAACGGCAAGCGCCAGGATGCGCTGAACTACTACCCCAACCTCAGCTTTACCTACAGTTAAAGAAGTTCGGTCAGGGGGCGGGGAATTTTCCCCGCCCCCTGTTTTCTTGTCGATAGAAAGGAAGCCTGCTCCATGAAAACGAAACGCTTTTCCGGCTGGTCCCTCCTGGTGACCGCCCTCCTGTCCCTGCTGCTCACCCTGGCGCTGGCCTTTGGGGCCCTGTGGGCGCTCATCGGACCGGAGGGCCTCAGCATGGCCGAGGCCATGGTGCTCATCAACGCCCGGTTCGTGGGGGACCATGACATCGGGAAGGCAGCCGACGCCGCCATGGACGGGCTCATCACCGGCCTGGGGGACCGCTGGTCCTATTACGTGGACGCGAAGGGCTATGAAAACCTGAAAAACAGCAAGGACAACGCCTATGTGGGCATCGGCGTCACCGTGTCCTACCCGGAGGGGGAGGAGGGGCTGTATGTGGAAGCGGTGGCCGAGAACGGGCCTGCGGCGGCGGCCGGCCTCCGGCCCGGGGACACCATCCTGGCCGTGGGGGAGGTCCGCCTGGCCGGCGAAGACCGGAGCCGGGGCACGGAGCTCATCCAGGGAGAGGCCGGGACCCAGGTGGAACTGCTGCTCCGGGGGGGCGGCGGGGAGGAACGGACGGTGTCCGTCACCCGGGGCCGGGTGGAGGAGCACCCGGTGAGCTATGCGCTCCTGGCGGACGGCACCGGGCTCATTACCATCCAAAACTTCAACAGCCGCTGTGCCGACGAGGCCATCGCTGCGGTGGACGACCTGCGGGAGCAGGGGGCGGAACGGCTGGTATTCGACGTGCGCAACAATGGCGGCGGCTTTTTGGACGAGCTGACCAGGTTGCTGGACTACCTGCTGCCCGAGGGCCCCATCTTCCGCAGCCAGACCAAGGCCGGGCGGGAGACGGTGGTGAGCTCCGACGCCGGCTGCGTGGAGATGCCCATGGCGGTGCTGGTCAACGAGAACACCTACAGCGCCGCCGAGCTCTTTGCCGCCGAGCTCCAGGAGTGGGACTGGGGCGAGGTGGTGGGGGTACAGACCTTCGGCAAGGGCTTCTCCCAGCAGACCTTCCCCCTCCTCAACGGAGGCGCGGTCAATCTCTCTACCGCCAAGTATTTCACCGGCCAGGGCAACTGCCTCATCGGGGTGGGGCTCACCCCGGACCGGGTGGTGGAGCTGGATGAGGAACAGGCGGCGAAGCTGCGGGCTCGCATTCTGGACCCGGCGGAGGACCCACAGCTCCAGGCGGCCATCGCAGCCGCTTAGGGGTCCTATAAGGCGGCGGATCGTATGGTCCGCCGCCTTTTCACGCCCGGCCCCGGGTGAGAAGAAAGCCGCTGGTGAGGGCGGTGAAGGGGGCCACCGTTACCAGGCCGAAGGAGCCCACAATGGTGTCGATGATTTCGGCGGCCACATATTTGTAGTTGAGGATGTTCCACACAGGGGTGCCCTGGGCCATAAAGACCATCAGCAGGGCCACATAGCCGCCGGAGTAGGCCAGCAGCAGGGTGGTAGTCATGGTGCCCATGGCGGCCCGGCCCACATTTAGACCGGAGGCGGTGGCCTCCCGCCAGCCAATGCCCGGCTTTTTTGCCACCACCTCCCGTACCGCCGAGGTGATGTCTACGCTCAGATCCATCACCGCCCCGGAGGAGCCTACAAAAATGGAGGCCATAAAGATCTGAGTCAGGTCCAGGCCTTGGTATCCGGCGTAGAGCAGGCTCTCTGAGCCGGACATGACGGCGCCGTGGATCTGGAAGAGATCGGTGCAGACCGCCCCCAGCAGGCAGGTTACCAGCACGCCCAGGGCGGCCCCGGAGACGGCAGCGGCCGCCCGCCGGTCGAAGCCATAGACCAGAGAGAGAATGAGCACCGTCAGCACCAGCGTAACGGCCAGCCCGACGAGGATGGGATTGTAACCCTTGAGGTAGAGGGGGATGAGCACCTTCCACAGCATCAGAATGGTGAGCATAAAGGAGGCAATGGCCCGCAGACCGGTCTTGCCCGCGAAGAGAATGAGCAGCAGGGCGAAGGCGGCGGCCAGGGCGGACTCCTTGTCCAGCCGGTAGTGGTCGGTCATGGTGACGGTCAGGATCTCGTCCCCCCGGTAGCTGATGACCACCAGGGCCCGGTCACCGGGGGCAAAGATCTTGTCCTGTTCCAGCGAGCCGTTGAGCAGGTTGTGGCCCTGGACGGTCCGGCCCCGAAATTTGCCGCCCAGCAGCTCCAGGGTGCACACCTGCTCGCCGGAGCGGACCAGACCGGTGTCGAGGATGGCGCTGTCGTCGGTGGAGAGTACCCGTGCGGCGCAGCGGTCGGCCCCCTGATAGATGAGGGCCCCTTCAAACCCGGTGGGCAGGGCCAGCAGCAGGGCGATGAGGACCAGGCAGACAACTACCGGGGCGTAATAGCGCAGACGCTCCTGATTGTGCAGCAGGGACATATCGGTGGCGTTCCTTTCCTGTGAAATGGGGCAAAGGCTGCGGCCAAACGCCGCAGCCTTTGCCGTAAGGAGTGGAGAGAGGGGGTCAATTTTATTTTACACCAAGCAGGCCGGCCAGCTTGTGGTAGACCTGGGTGTTGTCGTAGAAGCCCTCAAACAGGTCCTGGCCGCTGCCCTGGGCAAAGACGGCCACGGGCAGGCCGGTGTGGGCGTAGGAGGCGAAATTGACGCCGGATTTGTTGTTGAGGATGTGGGTGATGGTGACGCTCAGGGGCTCATAGCTACCGTAGAGGACGTACTCAGCCTGATTGGCGGGGTCGGCGTCGGCCCGGCCGGCGTCCATGGTGGCCTCGTAGGCGGCCTTCAGCTTGTCCAGCTCATATGCGGTGAGGACCAAGGTGTCGTCCTCCGCGCCCTCGGTCTTGAGACCAAAGAGGGCGGTTACGTCCTTCATTACCTCGTCGAAGGAGGTGTTGTTCTCCTTGTACTTGGCCACGTAGTCGCTGTCGAACTTGGCGTAGGAGATCTTCTGGTGTTCCAGATTGGTGAGGAAGGTATCGTAGTCGGTGCCGGCGTAGCCGATGGTCAGACCGCCGGTCTCGTGGTCGCCGGTGACCAGAATGAGGGTCTCGTCGGGGTGTTGCTGGGCAAAGGCCACGGCCTCGTCCACGGCGTCGGACAGGGCGATGGTGTCGGCAATGGTGGAGCCGGCGTCGTTGGCGTGGCAGGCCCAGTCGATCTTGCCGCCCTCTACCATCAGGAAGAAGCCGGTGTCGTTGTCCAGGACCTCAATGCCCTTCTTGACGTAGTCGGAGAGGGCCCAGTTGCCGTCGGCCCGGTCGTTTTCGTAGGCAAAGGCATCGGAATCAGCCAGATGCTCGTCAATGATGAGGACCTTGCCGTCGGCGGAGGTGACGGCCTCGGCCTCCGCCTGGGTCATGACCACCTTGTAGCCGGCGTCGGCAGCCAGGTCGTAGAGGCTGGTCTTGTCCTTGTCGGGGCCGGTGGGCTTCAGCAGGCCGCCGCCGGCAAAATACTCGAAATTGGAGGCCACCAGCTCCTGGCCGATCTCGTAGTAGTTGGAGCGCTTGGCCTGATGGGCGTAAAAGGCGGCGGGGGTGGCGTGGTTCAGGTTGACGGAGGAGATGACGCCAACCTTCCAGCCGAGCTGCGCGTGGAGCTTTTCGGAGATGGTCTCATAGGACACGGTGGCGGTCTCGTCCATATTGATGGTGCCGGAATAGGTCTTATAGCCGGTGGAGAGGGAGGTGGCGGTGGAGGCGGAGTCGGGACAGAAGGAGCTGGAGTCATAGGTGACGGCAGAACCGGCCACGGGGAAATTCATGAAGGTAAGGGGCACATTGCCGTCTAGAATGTCATCACTGCCGGTGTCGGCCAGAGCGCCCAGATAGTCGGAGGCGGCCTGGAACTGAGGGTAGCTCATGCCGTCGCCGATGAACAGAAAGACATACTTGGGGATCTTGGCTTCTTGGGTCTGGACACTGGCCAGGGGGGAGACGGCGGGTACGGCCGGCGGCTGGCTCTGCGGAGCCGAGGCGTTGGCGCTGCAGGCGGCCAGGGTCCCGGTGAGGGACAGGGCGGCCAGCGTGAGGGACAGGGAACGCTTGAAATTCATGCTTCTTTCCTCCAAAATCCAAAATCAGATGCACGCTGCGGTTCATTCTACAGGCTTTATCTTAAAAGAATGGAACAAAAGACGCTACCAGTCCCGGGTAAAAAACCGTCAAATCCCGGTGAAGGCAGGAAAAGAACGTGTAAAACGCCGTCCGGTCTCATATTCTGCCTGGAAGCGCATATCCTCTTTCGAGGTGAGACCATGTTTGGACGGATCTGTTGTCTGGAAAAGCGGGGCTGGCGGGTGCGCCTGGTCCGGGAGGAGATACTGGGATTGACTTTGCTGCGGGCGGAGGTGCCCGCGCCGGTCCGGCCCCGGCGCCTGAAAAAAGCGGCCAGGCTGCTGGCCGGGCAGGGGATACGGCGGGTGGTGGCGCCGCCGGGATTCGGGGACTGGCCCCTGCTGCGCTCGCAGGGCCTGGAGCCGGTGGAGACCGCCGGGCTGTGCCAGGCCATGGGGGCCAGACTGGCACAGGCAGCCCTGCGGGAGCGGGGGCTTCGGGCCTCGGAGTCCACCGTGGCGCTGCGCGCCCAGCGGGTCACCCGGGCCCTGCGCCTGACTGCCCTGGAGCTGTGCCCGGTGGTGCGCCGGGTGGTGGTTACCGCGCCGGGGGGCGGCGACGCCCTGCGCGCCGAACTGCGCCGGGAGTTCGGCGTCCCCGCCGTGGAGGAGAGCCGGAGCCTGCGCCCGGACGTGGCCCTCCACTTCGGAGAGGCCGGCGGCGGCGGACAGACGGTGTTCCGGCTCTATGGGGCCGAGCCGGACCTGGCCGGTTTTATGCTGACTCCGGCGGGGCAGGAGCTCCCGGCGGACTGCGACCGGCTGCCCATACTGGCCGTGCTGTGGGAAACGGGGCGTCTGAGCTGCGAACGGCTGGATGTGATTTCCTGTTCTGGGACTTGACAGACCGGCTCAAACTACATATAATACTGGATAATGCAAAATAGACGGGATCTATACCTTTATATAATAGAAGATAAGACAGCCCTTGCAGAGAGCCATTTAGATGGCTCCTTCTTTATTCCAGTTGAGAAACAGAAAGGATGCAGCGGTCATGGCAAAGGAATATAAACTCAGCGCAGAGCGTTTAAAGGAGCTCCAGGACGAGCTCACTTACCTCAAGACCGTCCGCGAAAAAGAGGTAGCCGACCAGATCAAGGAGGCCCGCTCCTTCGGCGATCTGAGCGAGAACAGCGAATATGACGAGGCCAAAAACGAACAGGGTAAGCTCTACTCCCGGATTGCCGAGGTGGAGGAGATTCTGGCCAACTGTGTGGTGATCGAGGAGGACGAGAACGACCACAACGCCGTCCGTCTGGGCTCCAGGATCACCGTGCTGGACTTGGAGTTTGACGAGCAGGAGACCTATGAGGTGGTGGGTTCCCAGGAGGCCGACCCGATGAACGGCCGTATTTCGGAGGACTCCCCCTTTGGTCGGGCCCTGCTGGGCAAAGAGGTGGGGGAAGAGGTCCTGGTGGAGGCCCCCGCCGGTAACCTGCACTATAAGGTGCTGGACATTCAAAAGGCGTAAAAGGCCCGGCTCTGCCGGGATTTGAACCCCCTACAAAGGAGAAATTGAACATGGCTGAACAGAAGAATGCCCCCGCCCCCCAGGAAGAGCAGTCCCTTTCCGAACTGCTGCAGATCCGCCGCGCCAAGCTCAAGGAGCTTCAGAACGCCGGTCAGGATCCCTTCCAGATCACCAAGTACCACGTCACCGCCCATAGCGCCGACATCAAGGCGGACTTTGAGGCCATGGAGGGCAAAACGGTTTCCGTGGCCGGCCGTCTCATGTCCAAACGCGGCATGGGTAAGGCCGTATTCTGCGATATGCAGGACGGCAAGGGCCGCATCCAGCTCTACGTCCGCATCGACGAGCTGGGCGAGGCGGCCTTCGCCAAGTTCAAAAAGCTGGACATTGGCGATATCGTGGGCGTGGAAGGCGAGGTCTTCAAGACCAAGCGGGGCGAGATTTCCGTCAAGGCCCATGCCGTCACTCTCCTGTCCAAGTCCCTGCGCCCCCTGCCTGAGAAGTTCCACGGCCTGACCGACAAGGAGACCCGCTACCGCCAGCGGTACGTGGACCTCATCATGAACGAGGATGTGCGCCGGGCCTTTGAGATCCGCACCAAGTTCATCAAGCACGTCCGGTCCTATCTGGATGCCCGGGATTACCTGGAGGTGGAGACCCCCGTCCTCAACACCATCTCCGGCGGCGCGACCGCCCGGCCCTTCATCACCCACCACAACACCCTGGACATTGATATGTATATGCGCATTGCCACCGAGCTGCACCTGAAGCGGCTGGTGGTGGGCGGCTTTGAGCGCGTATACGAGATCGGCCGCATCTTCCGCAACGAGGGCATGGACCCCAAGCACAACCCGGAGTTTACTTCCATTGAGCTCTACGAGGCCTATGCCGACTTCCACGACATGATGGACATCGCCGAGGGTATTTTGTCCTCTGCGGCCAAGGAGATTCTGGGCACCTATGAGGTGGAGTGGCTGGGCACCAAGATCGACCTGACCCCCGGCTGGCCCCGGCTGACCATGGCCGAGGCGGTCCAGAAATACGTGGGGATCGACTTTATGGCGATCTCCGACGACGCAGAGGCCGTGGCTGCCGCCCGGGCCAAGGGCATCGACATGGACGGCGTGGAGCAGACCTGGGGCCGGGCGCTGTACGAGTGCTTTGACCAGCGGGTGGAGGAGAACCTCATCCAGCCCACCTTTATTACCATGTATCCGGTGGAGGTCTCGCCCCTGACCAAACGGTCTCCCAGCGATCCCCGCCTCACCGAGCGGTTCGAGTTTTTTATCAACCACTCCGAGTTTGGAAACGCCTTCTCCGAGCTCAACGACCCCATTGACCAGAAGGGCCGTTTTGAGCATGAGATCGCCCTTCGGGAGGCGGGAGACGACGAGGCCGGCATGATGGACGACGACTATATCAACGCCCTGGAGTACGGACTGCCTCCCACGGGCGGCATGGGTATCGGCATTGATCGCTGCGTCATGCTGCTGACCAATTCCGACTCCATCCGGGATGTGATTCTCTTCCCGACGATGAAGCCTTTGGACTGAACACCCTTCGACAGCATACCGTGGCAGCATGAACCACGGTATGCTGTTGTGCATAAAAGAGGACCGCGCGGGCGCGGTCTGCCCGGCCCGGCGCCCTCATCCCTCAAGGAGGCTTTCTTGCCTTGCTGAATCGAATGCGAAACCACTTCCGGGATTTCCTCCGGAACCGGCGGAACTTCAACCCTACCCGGATCGTGGCCGGGTCCTTCGGCGTAATCATTCTGCTGGGAACCCTGCTGCTGATGCTGCCCGCGGCCTCCCGCGACGGTCAGAGCGCCGGGCTGTTCGCCAGCCTATTCACCGCCACCTCGGCCTCCTGTGTCACCGGCCTCATCGTGGCGGATACCTGGCTCCAGTGGAGCCTGTTCGGACAGACGGTCATCCTGGTGATGATCCAGTTGGGCGGACTGGGCTTCATGACAGTCATCACCCTGTTCTCCTTGGCCCTACATCGGCGCATCGGGCTGTCGGAGCGGCTGGTGATGGTGTCCACCTTGAACCTGAATGACATGGACGGTGTGGTCCGGATGGTACAGCACGCCCTGATGGGCACCTTCTGCATGGAGGGGGCGGGGGCGCTGCTGCTGTCCCTGCGCTTCATTCCAAAGTTCGGTCTTGCGGGCGGCCTGTGGCGGGGCGTCTTTCACGGTGTCTCCGCCTTTTGCAACGCGGGCTTTGACCTGCTGGGCGGCTACAGCGGAGCCTTTTCCAGCCTGGCCGGCTTCAACGACGATCCGGTGGTGCTGCTGACCACCGCCGCACTCATCACCGTGGGTGGGCTGGGCTTTTTCGTGTGGGAGGATGTGCTCCAGCACCGGCGCTGGAAAAAGCTGTCCCTCTATAGCCGCCTGGTCCTGAGTCTCACCGCGGCGCTCATCTTGTTCGGCGCGCTGTTCTTCTTCGCCGTGGAGTACCGAAACCCGGCCACCCTGGGGCCCATGCCCCTGTGGCAGAAGGGACTCAATGCCCTGTTCCAGTCCGTTACCCTGCGCACCGCCGGCTTCGACGCCCTCGGACAGGGCGGGCTGACCGACAGCTCCCTGGCCCTGTCGGTGATTTTCATGCTCATCGGAGGCTCCAGCGGCTCTACCGCCGGCGGCCTTAAGACCGTCACCGTGGCCGTGCTGCTGCTGGCCTTCCGGGCGGGCGTGCGGGGCCGGGAAGAGGTCACCCTCCGGGGCCGAGCCATCTCCCACCGCCGGGTTATGAACGCCATGACCCTGACGCTGATGGTGGTCTTCCTGTTTATGGTGAGCTCCATGCTTCTGTCCACGGTGGACGGACTGCCCTTCCTGTCCGCCGCCTTCGAGGTGGCCTCCGCCATGGGGACCGTGGGCCTCACCGTGGGCATCACGCCCGGACTGAGCCTGTTTTCCCGAGGAGTGCTGGTCTTTCTGATGTATGTGGGCCGGGTGGGCATTCTGTCCTTCTCCATTGCCTTCCTCACCCGAAGCAAGTACCCCGCAAAGATCAAATACCCTACCTTCGATATCATGATCGGTTAAGGAGTCTGCACCATGAAAACGTTTGTTGTGATCGGCCTGGGCCGCTTCGGCACGGCGGTGGCCACCGAGCTGTGCACCCTGGGCCATGAGGTGCTGGCCGTGGACGGCCGGGAGGAAAACGTCCAGGCGGCGGCCGACAAGGTCACCCATGCCGTCATGGGCGACGCCCGGGACCCGGCTGTGCTCAAGGCACTGGGGGTGCGCAACTACGACTGCGCCATCGTGGCCGTGGGGGACGATGTGGGCAACAGCGCCCTCATCACTCTGAACCTCAAGGAGATCGGAGTGAAGGAGGTCATCGCCAAGGCCCAGAGCCACGTCCACCGCAAGGTGCTGGAGAAGATCGGAGCCGACCGGGTGGTCTTTCCCGAACATGAGATGGGGGTCAAGCTGGCTCAGGGGCTGTCCAGTTCCAACGTCCTGAATTTCATCGAGCTGTCTGATGACTACGGCATCGTGGAGCTGGCAGCGCCCAGAAGCTGGGTGGGACACACCCTGAAGGAGCTGGATGTCCGGGCCAAGTACGGCGTCAACATCATCGCCATCCGGGACGGCGCCTCCCGCCGGCTGGAGGTGGCTCCGGGGGCGGATTACGCCCTGCGCTCCGGCGACGTTGTGGTCACACTGGGGCGGAACGAGGACATCAACCGGCTCCATGACCTCTGAGGGGGATGACCATGGAACGGATCACGAGCCGAAAGAATGAACTGGTGGCCCACATCCGTAAGCTCAGCGGCTCCCGCTCCGCCCGCCGGGCGGCGGGGGAATTCGTCTGCGACGGGCCAAAGCTGCTCGCCGAGGCCCTGAAATGGGGGGCTGCCGTTACGACCGTGGTGGCGGAGGAGGGGACAAGCTTGCCGGAGCTGCCCTCCGCCGTCCGGCGGGTGGAGGTCCCCGCCGACCTGCTCAGGAGCCTGTCGACCACCGAGACGCCCCAGGGCGTGCTGTTTCTCTGCCGGACCCCTGACCTGGCCCTGCCGGAACGGCTGACCGGCGGGCGGTATATGGTGCTGGATGGAGTGCAGGACCCGGGAAATCTGGGTACGGTGTGGCGGACGGCCGATGCCTTTGGGGCGGACGGCCTGGTGTTGGTCCACAGTTGCGCCGATCCATGGTCGCCCAAGACCGTCCGGGCCACTATGGGGGCCTGCTTCCGCCTGCCCGTATGGGAGGCGGACCTGCACGCTTTGCAGGCCCGGCTGGACGAGGGCGGGGTCCCTCTGTACGCCACCGCCCTGCGGGAGGACACGGAGGACCTGCGCGCCCAGGACCTGCGCCGCTGCGCCGTGGTGATCGGCAGCGAGGGGCGGGGCGTTTCGGAGGAGACGCTGGCTCTGTGCGGCAAGACCTTGAAGATCCCCATGCGGACGCGCTGTGAGTCCCTCAACGCCGCCGTAGCGGCGGCGGTGGTCCTGTGGGAGATGGCCCGGTAGAGCAAAGAGGAGGTGTTCCGGTGTCCAGCCTGAAATACTGGATTTGGCTCGCCACCCGGCAGGGGGCGTCCCCGGTCCGCACCCTCCGGGTGCTGGAGCAGTTCGGCAGCCCTGAGAGGGCCTACTTTGCCGATCCGGGGGAGTACGGCCTGCTGGCCGACATACCGGACAAGCTTCGCGCCGCCCTGGCGGACAAATCTCTGGCGGAGGCCGAGCGTATTCTGGGCGAATGTGAGCGGCTGGGGCTGCGGGTGCTGACGCTGCAGGACGCGGAATATCCCGAGCGCCTGCGGCAGATTCCCGACCCGCCGGCGGTGCTCTATCTGCGGGGCCGGACCTTTGCCTTCGACGAAGAGGCGGCCATCGCCGTGGTGGGAGCCCGGGAGCCCACGCCCTATGGGGTGAAGATGGCGGGCAAGCTGGGTCTGGAGCTGGCCCGGCAGGGGGCCTTGCTGGTCTCCGGCATCGCCCAGGGCCTGGACGCCGCCGCCATTCGGGGCGCGCTCAAGGGAGGCGGGCCGGTGGTCTCGGTGCTGGGCGGCGGTGTGGATGTGGTTTACCCCAGGGAAAACCGCTTCCTCTACGAGGATGTGGCTGCCGCCGGAGCCCTCATCAGCGAGTATCCGCCGGGGACCGGCATCCAGGCCGGTCACTTTCCCGTGCGCAACCGCATCATCAGCGGCCTGAGCCTGGCGGTGGTGGCGGTGGAGTGCCGATGGAAAAGCGGCACCATGCGCACGGTGGAGCGGGCGCTGGACCAGGACCGGGACGTCTTTGCCGTGCCCGGTCCAGCGGACGGCCCGATGAGCGAGGGGCCCAACCGGCTCATTCAGCAGGGGGCCGGTCTGGTGCGGTGCGGCTGGGATGTGCTCCGGGAGTATGCCGGGCGCTTTCCCGGCAAGCTCCGCAGTCCGGAGCCCCTGCGTCCTGCGGCCGAGGCGGCCCGGCTGGAAACGCCGGAAGAGAAAAAAACCGAGACAAAAATCTCTGAAACTGACAAAAAACCGGTTGACAAGGTTCCCGAGAGGGCATATATTGACCTAAGTGCGCACCCTGAGGCGCTGACCGACGATCAGCGCGACGTGCTGGTGGCCCTGGAGGAGCGGCCGCTCCTGGCCGACGATCTGGTGGAGCGGACCCAGATCCCGGCCAGACGGGTGCTCTCCGCGCTGACGCTGTTGCAGGTGCAGGGCTATGTGGCGGAGCAGCCGGGCCGGCGATTCAAGGCGCTGGCCCGGGTGAAGATCCCTGAAGTACATTCCGGACGAAAGTCGTCCGTGTGAAAATAAAACCCTGGAGGTAAACTGTGGCGAAATCGAACTTAGTCATTGTAGAATCTCCGGCCAAGGCCAAGACCATCGGCAAATACCTTGGACCGGATTATCAGGTCAAGGCGTCCATGGGCCACGTCCGGGACCTGCCCAAAAGCAAGATTGGCGTGGATGTGGAGCACGGCTTCGTGCCGGACTACCAGCCCATCAAAGGGAAGGAGGAGGTCATCTCCGACCTGAAAAAGGCGGCCAAGCAGAGCGACAAGGTCTTTCTGGCCACCGACCCGGACCGGGAGGGAGAGGCCATTTCCTGGCACCTCAAGGAGCTTTTGGAGCTGCCCGACGACCGCACTTACCGGGTCACCTTCAATGAGATCACCAAAAAAGTGGTCAACGAGTCCATCGCCGCCCCTCGGGCCATCGACCAGGACCTGGTGGACGCCCAGCAGGCCCGCCGCATCCTGGACCGCATCGTGGGCTACCAGCTCTCGCCGCTGCTGTGGAAAAAAATCCGCCGGGGCCTGTCCGCCGGACGGGTCCAGTCGGTGGCCACCCGTCTGGTGTGCGAGCGGGAGGAGGAGATCCGGGCCTTTCAGCCCCAGGAATACTGGTCCCTGGACGCCGACCTCAGCCGCATCTCCCCCAATCTGGGGGCCTTCACCGCCGCCTTCCACGGCGCGGAGAAGAAGCAGGAGCTCCGCAGCGAGCAGGAGGTCCGGACCGTCAGCGACGCCGTGAAGGCGGCCCCCTTTACCGTGAAGAGCGTCAAGCGCCAGGACAAGACCCGCAATCCCGCGCCGCCCTTCATCACCTCCACCCTCCAGCAGGAGGCCAGCCGCAAGCTGGGCATGACGCCCCGGCGGACTATGGCGGTGGCCCAGCAGCTCTACGAGGGTGTGGACATCCAGGGCGAGGGCACCGTGGGCCTCATCACCTATATGCGTACCGACTCCCTGCGCCTGTCTGAGGAGGCCCTGGCGGCCGCCCGGGAGCTGATCATCAGCCGCTACGGCAAGGACTATTATCCGGACAAGACCCGGCACTACAAGACCAAATCCGGGGCCCAGGACGCCCACGAGGCCATCCGGCCCTCCGACGTGCGCCTGACCCCTGAGGACATCAAGAAGGATCTGACCAGCGAACAGTACCGGCTCTACAAGCTGATTTGGAGCCGGTTTTTGGCCTGTCAGATGGCCTCCGCCGTCTATGACAGCGTGGCCATCGAGGTGGAGTCCGCGGGCTACCGCTTCCGGGCCAATCACTCCTCCCTAAAGTTTTCCGGCTTCACCGCCGTGTACGTGGAGGGCAAGGACGAGGACGAGGAGAAGGTCCAGTCCCCCCTGCCCGACCTGAAGGAGGGGGAGGCGCTGGCGCTGAAGGAGCTCAAGCCCGAGCAGCACTTCACCCAGCCCCCCGCCCGGTACACCGAGGCTACCCTGATCAAGGCGCTGGAGGAGAAGGGCATCGGCCGCCCGTCCACTTACGCCCCCACCATCTCCACCATTCTGGACCGGGAGTATGTGGTGAAGGAGGGCAAATACCTGCGCACCACCCCGCTGGGGGATGTGGTCACCGGCTTGATGAAAGACAAATTCCCCGACATCGTGGACACCGCCTTCACCGCCCAGATGGAAGAGCAGCTCGACCAGGTGGAGGAGGGCAGGGAGAAGTGGAAGGACCTGCTCTCCGGATTCTACGGCGGCTTCCAGAAGGAGCTGGCCCAGGCGGAGCAGGATCTGGACGGGGAGCGCATCAAGGTCCCCGACGAGGTCTCCGACGTGATCTGCCCCCTGTGTGGACGCAATCTGGTGTATAAGTCCGGCCGGTTCGGCCGTTTTCTGGCCTGTCCCGGCTGGCCTGAGTGTTCCCACACCCAGCCCATCGTGGTGGAGATGCCGGGCAAGTGTCCCAAGTGCGGCGGCCGCATCCTGAAAAAGACCTCCCGGAAGGGGTATGCCTATTACGGCTGCGAGTTTAACTCCAGCAAGGACGACGGAAAGAGATGCGACTTCATGACCTGGGACGTGCCGGTGAAGGACAACTGTCCGGAGTGCGGCTGGACGATGTTCAAGAAGTCGGGCCGAGGGTTCAAAAAGCCCTTCTGCATCAATCCGGACTGCGGTAACTTTACGCCGGAGGACAAGCGGGGCGGCTATCAGAAAAAGCCCGCCGCCGAGCCGGCGGCGGAGGACGGGGCGGGTGCCGAGCGCGCTGCCGAGGCGGCGGAGGAGCCCAAGGCGGTGAAAAAGGCCCCCGACAAGAAGCCCGCGGTCAAAAAGGCCGCCGCCAAGAAAACCGCTGGGGCCAAGAAAACCACTGGGGCCAAGAAAACCACCGGCGCAAAGAAGCCGGCGGCCAAAAAGGCCGCCGCGGAGGCATGAGCATGGAGCCTGTGAGCGTGATCGGGGCGGGACTGGCGGGCTGCGAGGCGGCCTGGCAGCTTGCCGGCCGGGGCGTCCCCGTGGTCCTGCATGAGATGAAGCCGGAGAAGATGACTCCCGCCCACCACGCGCCGGAGTATGCCGAGCTGGTGTGTTCCAACTCCCTGCGCTCCGACCAGTTGGAGAACGCGGTGGGGCTTTTGAAAGAGGAGCTGCGCCGCAGCGGCTCCCTGATCTTGGCCTGCGCCGACGCCCACCGGGTGGAGGCGGGAGGGGCCCTGGCGGTGGACCGCCACGCCTTCTCCAGGGCGGTCACCGAGCAGATCCGCAGCCACCCGCTCATCACCGTGGAGGAGGGGGAGGTGAGGCGGATCCCCGACCGCGGACAGGTCATTGTGGCCTCCGGCCCCCTGACCTCCGAGGCCCTCAGCGCCGAGATCGAGCGGCTGCTGCCCGGGAGCCGCTATTTGAATTTCTACGACGCGGCGGCCCCACTGGTCACCTTTGACAGCGTGGACATGGACCACGCCTGGTTTGCCTCCCGTTACGACAAGGGGACGGCGGATTATGTCAACTGCGCCCTCAGCGAGGAGGAGTACGCCGCCTTTTGGCGGGAGCTGTGCGCCGCTCAGGAGGCGGAGGTCCACGGCTTTGAGGACAAGAGCGTGTTTGAAGGCTGCATGCCCGTGGAGGTCATGGCCCGGCGGGGGGTGGACACGTTGCGCTACGGCCCCCTGAAGCCCAAGGGCCTGCGGGACCCGAGAACGGGACAGACCCCTTACGCGGTGGTGCAGCTCCGCAAGGACAACGCGGACGGTACCATCTACAACCTGGTGGGCTTCCAGACTCACCTGAAGTGGCCGGAGCAGAGGCGGGTGTTCTCCATGATCCCCGCTCTGAAAAACGCCGAGTTCGTCCGCTACGGGGTCATGCACCGCAACACCTACCTGGATTCTCCCCGGCTGCTGGACCGCTATTACCGGGTGAGGGGCAACGAGCGGCTGATGTTCGCCGGGCAGATCACCGGGGTGGAGGGCTATGTGGAGTCCATCGCCTCCGGCTTCCTGTGCGCCGTGGAGCTCGCCCGCAGGCTGCTGGACAAGCCCCCGGTGGATTTTCCCCAGGAGACCGCCCTGGGGGCCCTGGCCCTCTACGTGAGCAATGAGAGCGTTGCGGATTTTCAGCCCATGAACGTCAATTTTGGCATCATCCCGCCCCTGGATCACCGGGTCAAGGGCAAGCGAAACAAGAACGCCGAGCTGTCCCAGCGCGCGCTGGGGCTTTTGGAGACCCTGGACTGGACCTGAAGAACGAGAAATAGATGGAACAGAGAGAAGGTATGCTATGAAGATCATCGTGGACGCCATGGGCGGCGACAACGCCCCTGCCTGCAACGTCAAGGGCGCGCTGGACGCGGTGAAGGAGCTGGGCGTGGAGGTGGTCCTGGTGGGCCGCGGGGAGGAGATCCTCAAGTGCCTCAAGGAAAACGGCGTGGCCGACCTGCCCGCCGGGGTGGAGATCGCCCACGCAGACCAGGTGGTGGAGATGTGCGACAACCCCGCCACCGCCTTCAAGGAAAAGAAGAATTCATCCCTCACCGTGGGCCTCAATATGCTCAAGGAGGGCAGGGGGGACGCCTTCGTCTCCGCCGGCAGCACGGGGGCTCTGCTCTCTGCCGCCACGCTGCTGGTCAAGCGTATCAAGGGCATCCGACGGGCGGCCATGGCCCCTGTGGTCCCCACCGGCAAGGGGGGGGCCGTCCTCGTTGACTGCGGCGCCACGGCCGAGTGCACCCCGGAGTATCTGCTCCAGTTCGCCTTCATGGGCTCCTACTACGCCGAGCACGTGCTGGGCCGCCCCGAGCCGCGGGTGGGTCTGCTGAACATCGGGGCCGAGCCCTCCAAGGGTACCGACCTGCAGCGGGAGGCCTACCAGCTCCTGAAGGGGGCGGGGGACGCCGGGCGCATCCATTTCGTGGGCAATGTGGAGGCTCGGGAGGCGGTCTGCGGCGAGGTGGACGTCATTGTGTCTGACGGTTACTCCGGCAACATTTTTCTCAAGACCATGGAGGGCACCGGCGGCTTCCTGGCCCGGGAGCTCAAGGGCATGTTCAAGAAGAACCTGATCACCAAGTTGGGGGCACTGTGCGTCAAGGACGGCATCTCCCACTTCAAAAAGCTGTTGGATTCCGGCGAGGTGGGGGGCACCCCCCTGGTGGGTATCTGCAAGCCGGTCATCAAGGCCCACGGCTCCTCCGACGCCTTTGCCATCAAGAACGCCATCCGCCAGGCGGCCGGCTTCGCAGCCTCCGGACTCATCGAGGATATCGCGGAGAACATCGAGTACATGCGCCTGCCGGCGGGGGACAAGAGCGGGGCGGCGGCGGACTGAACCGTCATAAAAACTGTTTTGGTTGTCTTTTATGCAAAAAATCTGCGCCCAGAAGAGGAAAATGGCGCCCGACATCGCATTTTTTCTGAATGGTCCATAAAAAGCTGGAAAATATCTATTGACACTGGGGGAAAATCTCCCTATTATGTGAGTGTAAAAACATCCCATGAAGGAGTCGAGTCAATATGATTTTCGAGAAACTGTGCGAGCTCATTTCCGAGCAGTTCGGCGTGGAGGCGGATACGATCACGGTGGATACCACGTTCGAGGACGACCTGGGCGCCGATTCTCTGGACATTGTGGAGCTGTCTATGGCTCTGGAGGAGGAGTTCGGCGTCTCTGAGATGGGCGAGGACGAGATCTCCGCCATCACCACGGTGGGAGATTTGGTGAATTACCTGCAGAACAAGCTGGACACCTGATTGGAAAGCGGTATTGGACGACACATGCAGGCCCCGCGGAAGCGGGGCCTCTCTTTATGACATGGAGGAAGACATGAAGAAGCTGGAGGAAAAGCTGGGCTATTCCTTCGGGAATCCGGCCCTGCTGGAAAACGCCCTGACCCATAGCTCCTACGCCAACGAGAATCGGGCGAAGGGGGAGACCAGCAACGAGCGTCTGGAGTTTCTGGGGGACTCGGTGCTGGGCATGGTGGTGGCCGACTACCTGTTCCGCAGCCATCCGGACATGCCCGAGGGGGAGCTGACCCGTACCCGGGCCGCCCTGGTGTGTGAGGACAGCCTGGTGGAGGTGGCCGCCCAGTTGGAGCTGGGGAGCTATCTGAAGCTGGGCAGGGGTGAGGACGCGGGGGGCGGCCGCAGACGGCCGTCCATCCAGGCCGACGCGGTGGAGGCCGTCATCGCGGCGGTCTATCTGGACGGAGGCATTGGCTCGGCCCGGAAGCTCATTACCCGATTCATTCTGACGGACAACCGGCGGGAGCAGGGGGGCACCCGGGATTATAAGACGGCGCTCCAGGAGCTGGTCCAGCGGGAGAGCGGTCAGGTGCTCAGCTACCGGCTCACCGGCGAGAGCGGGCCCGACCACGCCAAGGTTTTTGCCGTGGAGGTGGAGTTGAACGGCGCGCCGGTGGGCGCCGGCGAGGGCAGGAGCAAGAAGGAAGCGGAGCAGATGGCGGCCAAGGCCGCGATCCAGAAGCTGAGCAGATAACCGGAGAGGGGGCCGCCAGGGGCGGCGGCCCGGAGAGAAGATGCCACCGCGCAGATCCAAAAACAAGGAAGTTGGAGGACACAACGTGGAGAGAGAGAAATTTGCATCCCGGCTGGGCTTTATTCTGATTTCGGCCGGCTGCGCCATTGGTCTGGGGAACGTATGGCGCTTCCCCTTCATCACCGGAAAATACGGAGGGGCGGCCTTTGTGCTGGTCTATCTGGTCTTTCTGGTCATCCTGGGCCTGCCCATCATGGTGATGGAGTTCGCCGTGGGCCGAGCCAGCCAGAAGTCGGCCGCCCTCAGCTTCAACGTGCTGGAGCCCAAGGGGACCCAATGGCACCTGTACCGCTACGGCGCCATGGCGGGTAACTACCTGCTGATGATGTTCTATACCACCGTGGGCGGCTGGATGCTGGCCTACGTCTGCAAGATGTTTCTGGGCGAGTTCCAGGGGATGGACTCCGGCGCCGTCACCGGCGTCTTTTTCGACATGCTGGCCCAGCCCGGCCCCATGATCGGCTGGATGCTGGTGGTCACGCTGCTGGGCTTCGGCATCTGCTCCCTGGGCCTGCAAAAGGGCGTGGAGCGCATCACCAAGGTGATGATGACCTGTCTGCTCCTGCTCATGCTGGTGCTGGTGGTTCGCAGCGTCACGCTGGATGGGGCGATGGAGGGCCTGCGGTTCTATCTGGTGCCCGACTTCCACAATCTGCTCTACGACGCCGAGGGCAGCTTCATTTTGGGCGCGGCCATCTACGACGCCATGAGCCAGGCCTTCTTTACCCTGAGCCTGGGCATCGGCGCCCTGGCGATTTTCGGCAGCTACATCGGCCGAGAGCGCTCCCTCACCGGCGAGGCCATCAGCGTGGGGGTGCTGGACACCTTTGTGGCCCTGATCGCCGGGCTCATCATCTTCCCCGCCTGCTTTGCCTTCGGGGTGCAGCCCGACCAGGGGGTGGGCCTGGTGTTTATGACTCTGCCCAACGTGTTCAACCAGATGCCGTTGGGCAATGTATGGGGCGGGCTGTTCTTCCTGTTCATGTCCTTCGCGGCCCTGTCCACCATCATTGCCGTGTTTGAAAACATTGTGGCCTTCGCCATGGACCTGGGCTGGAGCCGGAAAAAGGCCATCGTGGTCAACGGCGCGGCGCTGATCCTGCTGTCTCTGCCCTGTGTGCTGGGCTTCAACGTCTGGAGCGGTTTTACCACCCCGGTGGGCAACATCCAGGATCTGGAGGACTTTGTTGTCTCCAACAACCTGCTGCCCCTGGGCTCGCTGGTTTACCTGCTGTTCTGCACCTCCCGCCGGGGCTGGGGCTGGAAGAACTTTATCGAAGAGGCTGACGCCGGGCAGGGAGTGAAGTTCCCCAAGTGGGCCCGGGTATATGTCAGCCGCATCCTGCCCATTATCGTGCTGGTCATCTTCGTCATGGGCTACTACCAGAAGTTTTTCGCAAAATAAGGGGCGTGCGCCCGGGGACGGACTGCTTCGGCGGCCCGTCCCCTTTCTGCGGGCAAAAGATTTGCAAACCCCTGTGAAACTTGGTATAATACAGTATTCATAGCCTCACAGACGGGCAGGTGTAGCATTTGTACTTAAAGGCGCTGGAAATCCAGGGGTTCAAATCCTTCCCTGACAAGACGGTCCTCACCTTCGACCAGGATATCACCGCCATCGTGGGCCCCAACGGCAGTGGAAAGTCCAACATCTCCGACGCCATCCGCTGGGTCATGGGGGAGCAGTCCACCAAGGCCCTCCGGGGCGGCAAGATGGAGGACGTCATCTTCGGCGGCACCCAGCGGCGCAAGCAGTTGGGCTTTGCGGAGGTCTCTCTGGTGCTGGACAACTCAGGCCGCCTCTTCGACATGGAGGAGAGTGAGGTCATGGTCACCCGGCGGTACTACCGCTCGGGGGAGAGTGAATACTTCATCAACCGCCACGCCGTGCGGCTCCGGGACGTCAACGAGCTGTTCATGGACACCGGTCTGGGCCGGGAGGGCTACTCCATCATCGGTCAGGGCAAGATCGACGAGATCCTGTCCGTCAAGTCGGCCGACCGCCGGGAGGTCTTTGAAGAGGCGGCCGGCATCTCCCGCTACCGCCACCGCAAGGAGGAGGCCGAGCGGAAGCTGGAGCGCACCCAGGAGAACCTGGTGCGCATCAACGACAAGATCGACGAGCTGGAGCTCCAGGTGGAGCCCCTGCGGGCCCAGTCGGAGAAGGCCCGGAAGTATCTGGTCCTCCGGGACGAGCTGCGGGGGCTGGAGATCTCGGTCTGGCTGGATCAGCTCGACAGATTGCGCTCCAGCGCCCGCAAGCTCCTGAGCGACTATGACAATGCCGTCCGTCAGAAGGGGGAGGCCCAGCAGGCGCTGGAGAGCCTCTACGCCGCCGCCGAGGGCTACGCTGCCCAAATGCGGGAAAAGGATATGGAGGCCGAGGGCATCCGGTTCCAGATGCAGCAGCGACAGGCCGACGCCAACGAGTGTGAGCGGGCCGTGGCGGTGCTGAAGGCTCGGATTCAGAGCAATCTGGAGAATGCCGACCGGGTCCGGCGGGAGCTGGAGGCCCAGGAGGGCCGGGCCGGGTCCATCTCCGGTCAGATCGCCGAACGGCAGGCTCGCCTGACCGAGATCGCCGGAAGGATGGAGGCGCTGCAGGCCCAGCGGGCCGCCGCCGAGGAGGCCGGCCGCCAGGTCAGCCAGAGCGCCGGGACCCTGCAGGCCGAGCTGGAGGCCCTGCGGCAGAAGGAGGCCGTGGAGACCGCCTCCGCCGCAGAGGCCAGAGCCCTGCTCTCCGCGCTGGCTGCCGCCGCCCAGGAGCTGCTGGACCGGGACGAGGCGGTGCGGCAGGAGCTGGCCGAGGGGGAGCAAAAGCTCTCCGTGACCCGGGAGGAGGCCGCCCGGGCCGGGAAGGAGCTGGCCAAGGCCCGGGAGGACCGGGATTCCCTGCTGAACATCATCAGCGGCTACACCATGCGCCTGGACAGCCGGGAGAAGAAGGCCAGGGCCGCCGAGGAGGCCCATGTCAAGCTCCAGATGGAGGAGAATGCCGTTGCCTCCCGCATCCATATGCTCGCCGAGATGGAGAAGCTCTACGAGGGCTACTCCAAGGCGGTAAAGCTGGTGATGGGAGAGGCCGAGCGGGGAAACCTGAAGCATATCCACGGCCCGGTGGCCGGGCTCATCCATGTGCCCGACCGGTATGCCGTGGCCGTAGAGATCGCCTTGGGGGGCGCTATGCAGCATGTGGTGGTGGACAGCGAGGCCGACGGCAAGGCGGCCATCCAGTACCTCAAGCGCCGGGACGGCGGCCGCTGCACCTTCCTGCCCCTGAACACCGTCCGCCCCTCCGACTTCCGGGAACGGAGCGCGGCTCAGGAGCCGGGCTTTGTGGGCCTGGGGGACGAGCTGGTGGAGTTCGACCCCCGCTATGCGAAGATTATTTCCAACTTGCTGGGCCGGACGGTAATCGCGGAGGATATGGACACCGCCATCGCCATGGCCCGGAAATACGGCCACCGTTTCAAGATCGTCACCCTGGACGGCCAGGTCCTGAACCCCGGCGGCTCCATGACCGGCGGCTCGGTGTCCCACAGCGCGGGCATCCTGTCCCGGGCCAACGAGCTGGAACGGCTTCAGACCCAGAGCGAGGGCCTCCAGGCCCAGCGGGCGGAGGCCCAGCGGGCGGTGGAGGAGGCGCGGCGGGAGCGCACCGCCGCCGCCTATGAGCTGGAGACCGCCCAGGCCCAGCGCCGGGAGCTGGAGGACAGCATCCTCAAGCTGGAGGAGCGGGGCGCCCACTTCGCCCAGATGCTGGAGAGCCAGGAGGCCCAGCGCGGGGAGCTGCGCGGGGAGCTGGAGCAGATCGAGACGCGCAGCCGCCGCACGGAGGAGGACACCCGGAATGCCCGGGCGCGCATCCAGGCCCTGGAGGGCTCCGCCGCCGCCCTGCGGGCCGAGGCCGAGGGTAAGGCGGCCGGACAGGACGACCTGAAGGCCCGGATGGAGCAGGTCAACGAGAACGCTGCGCGGCTCAATCTGGAGCTGGCCGCTCTGGAGGCGGAACAGGCGGCGTCCCGGCAGGCTCTGAGCGAGCTGGAGAGCCTGCGGGCGGACATCACCGGCGACCGGGCGGAGCGGGAGACCATGCTGGCCCAGTTCCAGGAGAAAAACGGGACCCTCACCGCCCAGATCGGCGAGAAGGAGAGCGTCCTCCAGACCATCCGGGAGGAGAACCGGGAAAAGGAGGAGGCCATCCAGCGGCTGAACCAGGAGAAGCTGGCGCTGGAGGGAGAGCGCAACCGGGCGGACCGGGAGAGCCGGGACAAAAATGCCGAGCTTCTCTCCATGGAGCGGGAGGTCTCGGTGCTGGAGCAAAAAAAAGTGGCCGCCGAGCTGGAAGAAAAGCAGATTCTGGACAAACTGTGGGAGACCTACCAGCTCTCCCACGAGGCGGCCCGGACCCAGCGCCAGACGCTGGAGTCGATACCCAAGGCCCAGCGGCGCATCGGAGAGCTGAAGCGCGCCATCTCCGGCCTGGGCAACATCAATCTGGACGCCATCGAGGAGTTCCAGCGGGTCAACGAGCGATACACCTACCTCACCGGCCAGCGGGACGACGTGCAGAAGTCCAAGACGGAGCTGGAGCGCGTCATCGCGGACATCACCGGCGAGATGAAGGCCATCTTTGCCCAGCAGTTTTCCATCATCAACCAGGCGTTTGGCGAGACCTTCCTGGAGCTCTTCGGCGGCGGCAAGGCCACCCTGGAGCTGGAGGACGAGACGGACATCCTCAACTGCGGCATCGAGATCCGGGTCCAGCCCCCCGGCAAGGCCCTGAAGGTGCTCTCCCTGCTGTCCGGCGGGGAAAAGGCATTTGTGGCCATCGCCCTGTACTTCGCCATTCTGAAGGTCCGCCCCACCCCCTTCTGCGTCATGGACGAGATCGAGGCCGCGCTGGACGACGCCAACGTCACCCGGTTCGCCCGCTATCTGCGCCAAATGGCCGACCGGACCCAGTTCATCGTGATCACCCACCGGCGTGGCACCATGGAGGAGGCCGACGTGCTCTACGGCGTCACCATGCAGGAGCAGGGCATCAGCAGACTGCTGACCATCAACCTGAACGACGTGGAAGCGGAACTAAAGATTAAGTAAAGGAACAAGGACTATGGGATTATTGGATAAAATCAAAAAGCTGAACCTCTTTGCCGGCTTTTCCGCCATCGACGACGAGTTCTATGACGAGTTGGAAGAGGCCCTCATCCTCTCCGACATGGGGATGGACACCACCCTCAAGGCGGTGGAGGAGCTGCGGGAGCGGGTCCGGGGCGAGAAGCTCAAGGACCGGGACGAGGTCCGCGCTTGCCTGCGCCGCGTGCTGCAGGATATGCTGAACGTGGGGGATACCGGCCTGGCGCTGGATACCAGACCGGCGGTAGTCCTTTTCATCGGGGTCAACGGGGTGGGCAAGACCACCACCATCGGAAAGCTGGCCGCCGGGCTCAAGGCCCAGGGAAAAAAGGTCCTGTTGTGCGCCGGAGATACCTTCCGGGCCGCCGCCGCTGACCAGCTCACCGTCTGGTCCCAGCGGGCGGGGGTGGACATCGTCAAGCAGCACGAGGGGGCCGATCCCGCCGCCGTGGTCTTTGATGCGGTCTCCGCCGCCAAGGCCCGGGGCGCCGACGTGATCCTGGTGGACACCGCCGGGCGGCTGCACAACAAGCAGAACCTGATGAACGAGCTGAGCAAGATCTCCCGGGTCATCGACCGGGAATTGCCCGGTGCCAGCCGGGAGACCCTGCTGGTGCTGGATGCCACCACCGGCCAGAACGGCCTCATCCAGGCCAAGCAGTTCCGGGAGTCCGCCGGGGTCACCGGCATCGTCCTCACCAAGCTGGATGGCACCGCCAAGGGCGGGGTCACCGTGGCCATTGCGGACACGCTTCAGATCCCCGTCAAATATATCGGCCTGGGCGAGGGGATCGAGGACCTGCGGCCCTTCGACGCCGCGGCCTTTACCGAGGCGCTGGTGTAGCAAAAAAAGGAGAATGGACATGGCACGAATCGACGGACGGGCCGGCGACGAGCTGCGCCCCATCGAGATCATCCCCAACATCAACAAATTTGCGGAGGGCTCCTGCCTGATCCGCTGCGGCAATACCCAGGTGCTGTGCACCGCCTCCGTGGAGGAGCGCACCCCGCCCCACGTCCCCGAGGGGGAGGGCTGGGTCACCGCCGAGTACTCCATGCTGCCCCGGGCCAACCGGGAGCGCTCCAAGCGGGACATCGCCAAGCTGAAGCTCTCCCCCAGAAGCGCCGAGATCCAGCGGCTGGTGGGCCGCGCCCTCCGGGCGGCGGTGGATCTGGAGAAGCTGGGGCCCCGCACCATCACCGTGGACTGCGACGTGCTCCAGGGGGACGGCGGCACCCGCACCGCCAGCGTTACCGCCGGATTTGTGGCTCTCAGCTATGCCCTGCACAAGCTGGTGGAGGACGGCGCTTTGAAGGAGATGCCTCTGCGGACCTGCGTGGCGGCCATCTCGGCGGGCATCGTGGACGACGAGCTGCTGCTGGATCTGTGCTACGAGGAGGACTCGGCGGCCCAGGTGGACCTGAATTGCGT
>NZ_DCJO01000030.1:32145-125748 GCF_002320075.1 Intestinimonas sp. UBA1698
TCGACGAGCAGCGGCGGCTGGTGGACCTGTGCGCCAAAGGCATCCGGGAGGTCCAGTCCATCCAGAAGGCCGCGTTGGGAGGTTGACCGGAATGAAAGTCGTACTCGCCAGCAAAAACGCCCACAAGCTCCAGGAGCTGCAGGACATCCTCTCCGCCCAGGGCGTGGAAGTGATTCTGGAATCCGCGGCGGGGGTGGATGTGGAGGTGGAGGAGACCGGGACCACCTTTGAAGAAAACTCCCTGCTCAAGGCCAGGGCCGTTATGGAGGCCTCCGGCCTGCCCGCCATCGCCGACGACTCGGGCCTGATGGTGGACGCCCTCAACGGGGCTCCGGGCGTCTACTCCGCCCGGTACGGCGGACCCGGCCTGGACGATGCGGGCCGGTACCGACTCCTGCTGGAGAACATGCGCGGGGTGCTGGACCGGAAGTGCCGGTTCGTCTCGGCCATCACGCTATGTATGCCCTCCGGCGACATCGTGACCGCCCGGGGGGAGTGCCCCGGCACCCTGGCCTACGCCCCTCAGGGGGAGAATGGCTTCGGCTATGACCCCATCTTCTTCGTACCGGAGAAAAAAAAGACCTTTGCCCAGCTCACGGCGGAGGAGAAAAACGCCATCTCCCACCGGGGACGGGCGCTCCAGCTCTTCCAGGAGAAGCTGTCGGCCTATCTGGCCGGGCAGAAAGAGCAATCAAACAGAATATAAGGAGTATATATGGAACTGACAAGCAAGCAGAGGGCCCAGCTCCGGGGAATGGCCAATTCCCTGGACCCCATCGTCCACATTGGAAAGGACGGCCTCGGGGACAACCTGGTCAAGCAGGCCAGCGACGCCCTGGAGGCCAGGGAGCTCATCAAGTGCCGGGTGCTGGAGAACTCCATGCTCACCGCCCGGGAGGCCGCCGACGCGCTGGCCCGGGCCGCCCGGGCCGAGGTAGTCCAGGTCATCGGGACGAAGTTCGTCCTGTACCGCGAAAGCCACAACAAGGAGAAAAAGGACAAAATCGTGCTGGTCAAGGACAAAAGGCGTCCGGAATAATACCTCCGCACGGGAGGGCAGTGAGGAAGAGGGAGTGTTCGCTATGAAGATCGGCGTCTATGGCGGAACGTTTGACCCGCCCCACATGGGGCATCTCGAGGCGGCCCGGGCGGCCATGGATCTCCTGGGACTGGACCGGATGCTGTTTATTCCGGCGGCTGTGCCGCCCCACAAGGTCCTGCCGCCGGAGGCTGCCGCCGCCGGAGACCGGCTGGCCATGGCGGAACAGATGGCCGACGGGCTGACCCTCCTGACCGGGCGGCCCGGCTGTGCCCAGGCCGACTCCACGGAGCTGCACCGGCAGGGAAAAAGCTATACGGCGGATACCCTGGACCAGCTTCGGGAAAGATATCCAGACGATGAGCTGTGGCTGCTGATGGGCACCGATATGTTCCTGACCCTGCAGACCTGGCACCAGCCCGGGCGCATCCTGGCCCAGGCCCGGGTGGCCGCCTTCGCCCGGGCGGAGTCGGACAGTATGGAGGCGATGGAGCGGCAGGCGGCCTTCCTGCGGGACAGCTACGGCGCTCAGGCGACCCTTCTCCGTCTGCCGCGGGTCACTGAGGTGTCCTCCACCTTCCTGCGCTCCCGGCTGAGAGAGGACCGGGCTGAAGTCCGGGACCTGCTTTGGTGCCAGGTATACGGCTCCATCCTGCGCCGGGGCCTCTACGGGGTGAAGGCCGACCTCCGGCATCTGGATGACGAGGACCTGCGCCGCTGTTCCTGGTCGATGGTCAAGGCCAAGCGCATCCCCCACATCCGGGGCTGCGAGGAGGAGGCCGTCCGGCTGGCCCTGCGCTGGGGGGCGGACGCGGAAGCGGCCCGCCGGGCGGGCATTCTCCACGACTGCACCAAGTACCTGGACCTGGCGGAGCAGTTGAAATTGTGTGACGAATATGGTATCGTATTGGATGATTTGGAGCAAAAGGCGGTCAAGCTGCTGCATTCCAAGACCGGCGCGGCCATCGCCCGCCATGTCTATGGGGCGCCGGACGAGGTGTGCGACGCCATCTACTGGCACACCACCGGAAAGGCGGATATGACCCTGCTGGAAAAGGTGCTGTACCTGGCCGACTACATCGAGCCCTCCCGCGAGGAGTTCCCAGGGTTGAAGGAATTGCGCCGTCTGGCCTATGAGGACCTGGACCAGGCGCTGCTGCTGGGCTGCCGGCTCACCATCGAGGATATGGAGGAGCGGGGCGTGCCGGTGCATACCAATACCCTCCAGGCCAGAGACTGGCTGAAAGGACGTAATCCATGAGCGACGAAAACGGCGCCAAGCCACAGAAAAAAAGAGGCGGAGACCGGCTGATGAAGTCGGAGAAGCGGGAAAAGCGGCCCAAGGTCCAGCGGACCGGACGGGAGTTGATCCTGCACCGGGTCTATGTTGCCCTGACGGCCGTCTCCGCCGTCATTGTAGCGCTCTTTGTGCTGTATAACATCCTGGTGGTGAAGCCCACCGTGGGCGGCAGGACGGAAAAGGACCCGGCCGCACCCGGCGCCACGGAAGATGTGACCCAGGCGCCCAACCACGTGAAGGGCGACGACGGTGATCGCAAGGAGGACTTCTTCACCTTCCTGGTGGTGGGCCGGGACACGGGCGGCGGCGGTAATACCGACACCATCATGCTGGTGTCCTACGACGTGCCCAACCAGAAGCTGTCCGTCATGAGCATCCCCCGGGACACCATGGTGAACATCCCCTATGACATCAAGCGGATCAATGCCGTCTACAACTATTACGGCGGCGGGGAGGACGGCATCGATGCCCTCTACAAGGAGGTCAGCCAATTGGTGGGCTTCCGGCCCGACTTCGAGGTGGTCATCGAATGGGCGGGCGTGGGCGAACTGGTAGACGCTATTGGCGGTGTGGACTTCGAGGTGCCCATGCGCATGCGCTACTACGACCCCACCCAAAACCTGAACATCGACCTGCAGAAGGGCTACCAGCATCTGGACGGGGACAAGGCCATGCAGCTCATCCGCTTCCGCCACAACAACGACCTGTCCGTGGGCTATGCCGACGGCGACATCGGCCGCATCGCCACCCAGCAGGCCTTCCTGAAAACCGTCATCCAGAAGTGCCTGTCCAGCATCACCGACATCGGGACCATCACCCGCCTGGTGGGGGTGTTCCTGGACAACGTGCAGACCGATCTGACCGTCAACAATCTGCTGTATTTCGGGGAAAAGGCCATTCTGGGCGGACTGAGCATGGACAACGTGACCTTTGTCACCATGCCCGGCGACTATAACGGCTACGCCTGGAGCCGCACCTACCAGAACAATCAGTCCTATGTGCTGCCCTATGCCGACGAGGTCATCGGGGTGGTCAACGAGTATTTCAACCCCTTCCTGGAGGAGCTGACCACCGAGCACCTGGACATCATGTCGGTCAATTCCAACGGGAGCCTGTCCTCCACTACCGGCGTGGTAGAGGACGCCAAGGCGGCCAGAGCCCCGGTCAAGCCCTCCAAGCCCTCCAAGCCCGCCTCCAGCCCCGCTGTGGAGCCGGTCGAGAGCGTGGAGCCCCAGGAGACCGGCACGGTGGAGCCCTCCCCGGTCCCGTCGGAGAGCGCCGCCCCCTCCCAGAGTCCGTCGGGCGGCCCCGGCGGCCCCGGCAGCACTGTTTCGCCCGGCGTGAGCCCCTCGCAGCCGCCGGCGGAGAGCGTCAGCCCGGAGCCATCTCCGACGCCGTCGGAGCGCCCCGGCGTCCTGCCGCCCGTTCCGACGCCGGTGGAGACCGGCTCCGCTGGAAGCGGCGGGGAGCAGCCGCCGGAGGGCATCCCCATCTACTGACCTGCCACACTGGAAAAAGGATAAGGAGAGCTGTCTATGATGAATCCGAAGGATATGGCCCTGACCATTGCCAAGGCCCTGGACGACAAGAAGGGTCAGGACATCAAGGTTCTGGAGACCAGCGCCCTGACCACGCTGGCCGACTATTTCGTGCTCTGTACCGCTACCTCCAGCACCCAGATTAAGGCGTTGGGGGACGAGTGTGAGAAGGTGATGAAGGAGGCGGGAGAGCTTCCCCACCACATCGAGGGGCACCGGGGGGGCACCTGGGTCCTGCTGGACTTCTCCTCGGTGGTGGTCCACATCTTCAACGACGAGGCCCGGAAGTTCTACGATCTGGAGCGCCTGTGGCGGGACGCCGCAGAGCTGGACCTGAGCGAGGTCCGAAAGCCCGACTGAAATAAAGCTTTATGCCGCTGCCCGCTTTGCGGGCGGCATGGCCGTTTTTGCGTTACGTTTGCGCAAAAAAAAGACCGCGGCACCCGCCGCGGTCTTTTTTGTGGGGAAGGCTCCCGCATCAGCTCTTGGCAAAGAGGAAAAGGGTGATGGCGACCATGGCGGATCCCACAGCGGCCAGACCCAGCAGGAAGTGAAACCCCATGTCCTGCTGTGGGTGGAAGCGCACCCACAGCCCGCAGATCAGCATACAGGTCAGCAGGAACAGGGAGAGCCCACCCAGAAGCCGGAGAAAAACCGTCATCTACTCACCTCCCAGAAACAGATCGAGCTGAGCGTCCAAAAAGGCGGCTGCGCCAGCGTCGCTGTAGATTTCAGGCCCGTAATACCGCTGAAATTCCTCTCCGCGGTAAAAGGCGAGCTGCATGGTATAAACCAGGCCGAAGGCGGCCAGCCGGCAGGCCTCTTCCGATTTGGCGGGGCCGAAATGGGCCCGGAGGTCGGGCAGAATATCCAGGGGAAGCGAGATGGGTTCTTCCAGCAGAAGGTAGGGGATGGAGGCCTGGGTCAAAGCGCGGTATTTGAGCATGGCCAGGCAGACGGGCAGGAGGCGGGCGCGGAGCTGTTGCCGAGGGGTGCTGCCTGGGGGGGCCTCTCCGGCGTGACGGCGGAACTCCGCCGCCACGATCTCATCCACGGCCGCCTTGAGCAGGGCGTCCTTGGAATGGAAGCAGTAGTTGATCATGGATAGATTGACGCCCGCTTCGGCGGTCAGCCTCCGGGTGGTCAGCTCATCGGGCGGGACGCCCTCCTCCAGCAGCCGCCTGGCCGCCTGAAGAAGTTTTTCTCGGGTGCTCTGCTGTGCCATATGCTCACCTCATATAAAACATGTTTTAAATATGTTTTATATTATACCCGGTCGGCGGCGCTGTCAAGGGAAAAGTGCGGCCTGCCCCGCCTTACTCCGGTGAAATGCTTGCAATATCAGCCCATTTCGAGTATAATAGCACGGAATGTGTTGCGAAGGTGGGAAGGGTCCCGCCGGACGCCGAACGATAAGGAAGTGCAAACGATGAAGTACGATTTTGCCAGCATCGAGCCCAAGTGGCAGAAAAAGTGGCGGGAAGAAAAGACCTTTGCCGCGGCCAACGGTGGGGACAAGCCCAAATTTTACGGCTTGGTGGAGTTTCCCTATCCCTCCGGGCAGGGCCTGCACGTGGGCCACGCCCGGCCCTACACCGCCATGGACGTGGTAGCGCGGAAGAAGCGGATGGACGGCTATAACGTGCTGTTCCCCATGGGCTATGACGCATTCGGGCTGCCCACCGAGAACTACGCCATCAAAAACCACATCCATCCCGCCCAGGTGACCTACGACAACATCGCCAACTTCACCAAGCAGCTCCAGATGTTGGGCTATTCCTTCGACTGGGACCGGGTCATCAACACCACCGACCCAGAGTATTACAAGTGGACCCAGTGGATCTTCCTTCAGCTCTATCAAAAGGGGCTGGCCTACAAGACCACCATGCCCGTGAACTGGTGCACCTCCTGCAAGTGCGTGCTGGCCAACGAAGAGGTGGTGGAGGGAGTCTGCGAGCGCTGCGGCGCCCCCGTGGTCCGCAAGGAGAAGAGCCAGTGGATGCTCAAGATCACCGAGTACGCCCAGCGGCTCATCGACGACCTGGACGATCTGGACTTCATCGAGCGGGTGAAGATCCAGCAGAAGAACTGGATCGGCCGCTCCACCGGCGCGGAGGTCACCTTCCGGGCTACCACCGGGGACGACATCGTGGTCTTTACCACCCGGCCTGACACCCTCTTCGGCGCAACCTATATGGTCATCTCGCCCGAACACGCCTATGTGGCCAAGTGGGCCGGTCAGCTCACCAATCTGGACGAGGTGCAGGCGTATGTGGCCGCCGCAGCCCGCAAATCCGACTTCGAGCGCACCGAGCTGGCCGCCGACAAGGAAAAGACCGGCGTGGAGCTCCAGGGCGTCCGGGCCGTCAACCCGGTCAACGGCAAGGAGATCCCCATTTTTATCTCCGACTACGTCCTGGCCTCCTACGGTACCGGCGCCATCATGGCTGTGCCCGCCCACGATACCCGGGACTGGGCGTTCGCCAAAAAGTTCGGCCTGCCCATTGTTGAGGTGGTCCAGGGCGGCAACGTTCAGGAAGAGGCCTTTACCCTCAAGGACGACACCGGCATTATGGTTAACTCTGGCTTCCTGGACGGCCTGACCGTCAAGCAGGCCATCCCCACCATCACCAAGTGGCTTACCGAGCAGGGCATCGGCCACGAACAGGTGAACTATAAGCTCCGGGACTGGGTGTTCTCCCGCCAGCGCTACTGGGGCGAGCCCATCCCCATGGTGTGGTGCGACCAGTGCGGCTGGGTGCCCCTGCCGGAGGAGCAGCTCCCCCTGCTGCTGCCCGACGTGAAGAGCTACGAGCCCACCGACAACGGCGAGTCCCCTCTGGCCCACATGACCGACTGGGTGGAGACCACCTGCCCCCACTGCGGCGGCCCCGCCCGGCGGGAGACCGACACCATGCCCCAGTGGGCGGGCTCCTCCTGGTATTTCCTGCGGTATATGGACCCCCACAACCAGGAGGCTCTGGCCTCCAGGGAGGCGCTGGATTACTGGTCCCCAGTGGACTGGTACAACGGCGGCATGGAGCATACCACCCTGCACCTGCTCTACAGCCGGTTCTGGCACAAATTCCTCTACGACCTCGGCGTGGTGCCCACCAAGGAGCCCTACAAGAAGCGGACCAGCCACGGCATGATCCTAGGCGAGGGTGGCGAGAAGATGTCCAAGTCCCGGGGCAACGTGGTCAACCCCAACGACGTGGTGGCCGAGTTCGGCGCTGACACCATGCGGCTGTATATCATGTTCATCGGCGACTTTGAGAAGGCTGCCGCCTGGTCTGCCAAGGCGGTGAAGGGCTGCAAGCGTTTCCTGGACCGGGTGTGGAACCTGTCCGAGCAGCTCGCCGGGGAAAAGGGCTATTCCAAGGCCAACGAATCCGCCATCCACAAGGCCATCAAGAAGGTATCCGAGGACATCGAGGCCATGAAATTCAACACCGCCATCGCCGCGCTGATGGCTTTGGTCAACGACTTCTACGCCAACGGCTGCTCTCGCGGGGACTACCAGGCTCTGCTGCTGATGCTGTCTCCCTTCGCCCCCCACGCGGTGGAGGAGCTGTGGGAGAGCCTGGGCTTCGCCGGCGAGACCGGCGGTATGGCCTGCCAGCAGTCCTGGCCCGCCTACGACGCGAGCAAGACCGTGGATGCTGAGGTGCAAATGGCCGTTCAGGTGGGCGGCAAGCTCCGCGGCACCGTCACCGTGCCCCTGGACAGCGAACAGGACGCCGTGGTGGCCGAGGCTCTGAAGGACCCCAAGGTCCAGAAGTTCACCGAGGGCATGGACATCGTCAAGGTCATCCTGGTCAAGAATAAGCTGGTCAACCTGATCGTGAAGCCGAAGAAATAAAAGTCCTCTTGACAAGACCTCTTGAATTGCATATAATAATACTGTTAAAGCCATAAGAATGGCCCTTTCGTGACGGGATTCCCCGCCACTTCGGAGGGAGGGGAAACAACAATGTCGGAAGTTCATGTCAGAGAGAACGAGTCTCTGGAGAGCGCGCTGAAGCGATTCAAGCGTAGCTGTGCCAAGTCCGGTGTTCTGGCTGAGGTGCGTAAGCGCGAGCACTATGAGAGTCCCAGTGTCAAGCGTCGCAAGAAGTCTGAGGCCGCCCGCAAGAATCGGAAGAAGTTCTATTGAGATTTAAAGCCCAGCGCCTTTCGGCGCTGGGCTTTTGTCATCCGGCCGGCGGAGCCGCCGGTTCATGCCTCGGGCACGGCCCCCATCAGGGAGGAGGTCCACCGGATCAGCGCCTGGTAGCAGGCGTCGCAGTCCGAGTCATCCAGTCCGGTCTCGGGGTAGAGGCGCTTGAGCTCGGCCATGGTGGCGGCGTAGCAGCCGGAGCGGCGGTAGTGGTCCAGCCGCAGCAGGAAAAAGGCGGACTTGGCCAGAGAGGCCAGACACCCTGCCGGGTCATCCTCGTGGAGGTAGCAGTGGCAGGCGGCGTGGTACAGATTGGCCGCCCCAATGTGTACCGCCGCCGCCGTATCGGCGGGGGAAAAGGCGGGAAGCAGATTCTCCAGTCCGCCGTACAGCGGCTTGGTGTCCAGCACGAGCTGCAGCAGATCATACCGGGGCCAGTGGAGCAGCTCCTCCCGGCCGCAGAAAAAGCCGCAGGTCAGCCCGCCGTGGGGCAGGGTCCGCAGAAGCTCCCGATAGGCCCGCAGGTCCTCCAGACCCACCTGGTCCAGCACCACCACCATGTCGATATCGCTGTCCGGTTTGCTTTCACCCCGGCCTCGGCTGCCCTGGATGCCCAAAAAGATCACACGGCCGGGAAAAGTATCCAGAAGCCGGTGGGTAAACAGCTCCAGCCAGGTGTCCAACTGAAATTCCATGGGATATTCCTCCTTCTCTCAGATTGCTCAGTATAGCAGAGCGAAGGCGGGATGGCAAGGGTAAATTATCTCAAAATTTCCGATAAAAGATCGGAAACCTCCGGATAGAGCAGAAGCGCATCGGCGATGTCCAGGCTCCGGGCGGTGTGGAGCTTCTTCCGGATGGAGGCGGCGTCGTCGAAAAGAATGAAGTGGGCTCCGTTCTGACGGTTCATATAGGTGAAGTAGTGAGCGCACAGCTCGTTGGAGAAAAAGATGACGGGTTCCCGCTCCTGGATGCGCTGTTGGAGCTCTTCCTGGGTGAGGCGGATGCCCTGTCCATTGGGGGAGGGGAGAAAAAAGTCCTCGGCGGACCGCTCCACCGCCAGGGCTACCCGTGCCGCGCCGTACTGCTGGACGGCCTCCTGAAGCCGCACCTGGAGGGAGCCGCCGGACAGGGCGGTGGGGATGAGCACCTTGGCCGTGGCGGAGTAACGGCCATACGGCTCCGGGACGTAGAGGGGCCAGCCCCGCTTGGCCAGCAGCGGGGAGAGCCCGGCGATCACCTGCCCCAGCAGGGGCAGGTGCCGGTCAAAATCGCAGATCACCCCGGTATAGCCCCGGGCGGCGCACTCCCGCACCACCTCCTGGCAGAAGGGCGCAGGGTCTCCCCGGCCGTCAAAGCCGGCGTCGTCGATGAGCATCACGCCGCCCCGGACCGGAACGGGCAGATTGGCCCGGAACAGGTGCGGACCGCCCCCTACCCGGTAGGCCATATGGGCCAGCGTGAGGCCAAAGCCCTGCGCCGCCATCATCTCGGTGGGCGGTACGGCCAGAAGCAGGTTGGTTTTTGAAAGCATATGGGTCATCCCCCTTGTCCATTTTTCCTGAAACTGATATAATGCACTCTATGCGGACAAGATAGAAAACATGAGGTGTATCCATGGGATTTTCACTGATACCGGACCGGGTCTTTTCCTCTGTGGCGGAGATCAGGCCGGAATGGCTGACCGCGCGGGGGATCACGCTGCTGCTGGCCGACCTGGACAACACGCTGGTCCGGTACGGACCCGGGGACCCCGCTCCGGAGGTGCTGGCCTGGAGGGAGGGACTGCGGACGGCGGGGGTGGAGTTGTTCCTGCTGTCCAACAGCCGGAAGCCGGACCGCCCCGGGCGTTATGCCAAACGGCTGGACATCCCCTATCTGGGACACGCGGGCAAGCCAAGGACCGCGGGGTTTGAGCAGGCCATGGCCCGCATGGGCCGGACCGCCGGTCAGACCGCCATGGTGGGAGACCAGATCTTTACCGATATCCTGGGGGCCAGGCGGATGGGAATCCTGGCCCTACTGGTGGAGCCCATCCAGTTGGCGGGCAATCCGGGGCGCTACCTGCGCTACGCCGTGGAGCAGCCCTTCCGGGCTCTGGGGAAAAGGAGGAGCCGATGAGCGTATGGTTCGGCCCTGCGGGGCTGCCGGACGATTTCCCAGGCAAGAGCTCGGTCCAGGCCCCGGCCTGGCTGGCCTCGCTGGGCCTGGACGCCTTCGAGTACCAGTGCGGCAAGGGCGTCAACGTGGGGGAAGAGACCGCACGGGCGGTGGGGACGGCCGCGCGGGAACACGGAATCCGGCTGTCCCTCCACGCCCCTTATTTCATCAACCTGGCCAACCCCGATCCGGACAGCCGGAAAAAGACCACCGGTTATATCCTGGCCGCCTGCCGGGCCGCCGACTGGATGGGGGCCGGGCGCATTACCGTTCATACCGGGGCCCTGATGAAGCGTGCCCGGCGGGAGGCCCTGGACACCGCCATCCCCTCCCTGCGGGAGGTCCTCCGGGCCTGCGATGGGGAGGGCTACGGACACCTCACCCTATGCCCCGAGACCATGGGCAAGATCAACCAGCTTGGGGATCTGGATGAGGTATTGGAATTATGCCAACTGGATGAGCGGCTGCTGCCCTGCGTGGACTTCGGCCATCTCTATGCCCGCTCCCTGGGGGCGGACGAGGGGGAGGAAGCCACGGAGCGCATCCTGGACCGCATCGCCTCCGCGCTGGGGGAGGACCGGGCGTCCCGGTTCCACAGCCACTTCTCCAAGATCGCCTTTACCCCCAACGGCGGCGAGAAGGTCCACCTGACCTTCGACCAAAAGGACTTCGGCCCGGACCCGGAGCCCCTGATGCGGGCTCTGGCCCGCCGGGGCTGGAGCCCTACCATCATCTGTGAGAGCGCCGGAACCCAGGCCAGGGACGCGCTGCATATGAAAGAGCTTTATGAAGGGTTTCTAAAATCGAAAGGAGATCACACGATATGAATCATCTGAAACAGATCGCGGCCAAGCTGCCCGAATACGGCGTTGACGCCATGATGCTCACCAGCGCACCCGGCGAGTTCTATGCCGTGGGCTTCCATGGGGAGGGCATCGTCCTTGTCGCCGCCGGTGAGGCCTATTACTTCACCGACTCCCGGTACATCGAGGCCGCCGAGAAGCAGGTCGCCGGCGCGGCCGTCGCCGTGACGGATCGGAACCGCAACTACAAGGCCATGGTCCAGGAGGTCATCGACCGCTGCGGCATCAAAAATCTGGGCTTCGAGGAGGAATACATGTCCGTGGCGGCCTTCCACGACTGGAAGGAGAGCCTGACCGCCGAGCTGGTCCCGGCCCAGAAGCTGGTGAACGGGCTTCGGGCAGCCAAGGACCAGGAGGAGATCGCCCGGATGGTCCAGGCCCAGGAGATCACCGACCGGGCCTTTGACGCGATCTTGAAATTCATCCGGCCCGGCATGACGGAGAAGGAGATCGCCGCCAAACTGGAGTACGACATGCTGCGCTTCGGCGCCCAGCGCATGTCCTTCGAGCCCATCGTGGTGACCGGCGCCAACGGAAGCCTGCCCCACGGCATTCCCGGCGACACCGTGGTGGAGCCAGGCAGCTTCCTTACCATGGACTTCGGCTGCGTCTACGGGGGGTACTGTTCCGACATGACCCGCACCATCGCCGTGGGCGAGCCCACCGAGGAGATGAAGAAGGTCTACCACATCGTGCTGGAGGCCCAGCGCGCCGGGATCGCCGCCGCCCGGGCCGGCGTGCCCGGCAAGAGCATCGACGCCGCCGCCCGGAAGGTCATTGAGGATGCGGGCTACGGAGACTATTTCGGCCACGGCTACGGCCACAGCGTGGGCATCGAGATCCACGAGTCCCCCAACGCCAACACCCGGGAGGAGACCATCATGCCGGTGGGGGCCGCCGTCTCCGCCGAGCCGGGCATCTACCTGCCGGGACGATTCGGCGTGCGCATCGAGGATGTGACCATTCTCACCGCCGACGGCTGTATCGATATCACAAAATCCCCGAAGGAACTGATAATTCTGTAAAAAGCCTTGCAAAATGGGAAAGAATAGGGTAAAATAGCTTAGTTAAATTTCAACTCTACTTTGGAGGATGGATACCAATGCCTACGATTACTGCCAGTGATTTTCGTAACGGTGTGACGTTCGAGATGGACGGCCAGGTGATGCAGGTCGTCGAGTTTCAGCATGTAAAGCCCGGAAAGGGCGCCGCTTTCGTTCGGACCAAGATGAAGAACGTGATCACCGGCGGCGTGACCGAGACCTCTTTCAACCCCACCGCCAAGTTCGAGAGCGCCTATGTGGAGCGCAAGGACATGGAGTACAGCTACAACGACGGCGATCTGTACTACTTTATGGACCCTGAGACCTACGACCTGGTGCCCATCGCCAAGGAGACCCTGGACGACTCCTTCCGCTTTGTCAAGGAGAACATGGTCTGCAAGATCAACAGCTACAAGGGCAGCATCTTCGCCGTGGAGCCCCCCACCTTTGTGGAGCTGGAGGTCACCGAGACCGATCCCGGCTTCAAGGGCGACACCGCCACCAACGTGACCAAGCCCGCTACCGTGGAGACGGGCACCGAGATCAAGGTGCCCCTGTTCATCAACCCCGGCGACCGGATCAAGATCGACACCCGCAGCGGCGAGTACCTGGAGCGCTGCAAGAAGTAAGCGCGCCCCCGCGGCCGCGATTGTATGGCCTTTGGCCAAATAAAGGAGAATTTCTGCTATGACTATTTCTGAGAAGGTTGCCTATCTGAAGGGCCTGTCCGACGGTCTGAACATCGACACCGAGAAGTCCAAGGAGGGCAAGCTGATCTCCGTGATCATCGACATCCTGGAGGAAGTCGGCATGTCCATCGAGGATCTGGAGGAGAACGCCACCGCCATGGGCGAGGAGATCGACGCCATTTCCGACGACCTGTCCGACGTGGAGGAGATCGTCTACGAGGACGACGACGAAGATGACGACGACTGCTGCTGCGACGACGACGATTTCTTCGAGGTGGAGTGCCCCAACTGCAAGGAGGAGCTCTGCATTGACGAGGACGTGTTGGAGGCCGGCTTCATCGAGTGCCCCAACTGCCACGAGAAGTTCGCGCTGGAGGTCAATGAGGATGAGTGCGGCTGCGGCTGTGGCTGCGAGGACGAGGACGACGACGAGTAATCCTGTCCCACCTGTTTCGAACAAAAAGGCCCGGCGCTCCGCGGAGCGCCGGGCCTTTTTTGATGCGGAAAGGGCGGTACACTTGGTTTTTCGGGTGTAAAAGGATGAAAAAGGAGGGGAACTCCGTGAGAGAAAAAATCCGGGTAACGCTGTTGGCCAACGCCGGGATTCTGCTGGAGGGAACGGGGGCCCGGCTGCTGATCGACGGTCTCTACGACCCGGCGGGAACGGAGTTCCAGGCGGTACCGGAGCCGGTGAAGGCCCGGCTGCTGGCGGGGGAGCCGCCGGTGGACCTGCTGGCCTTTACCCACCTGCACCCCGATCACTTCAGCCGGCGGGAGACGGAGACTTATCTGGCGCGGAACCGGGTCCGGGGAGTTCTGCTGCCGGAGGACGGTGGACCGCTGGCCGGGCCGGTGCGTCGTATGACCGGCGTGCGGGGGGCGTGGGAGCCGCTGCCTGGCGTGCGGATCACGTGGGTTTCCAGCGGTCATATCGGGCCTCAATATGCCGAGACGGCGCACTTCTGCCTGCTGGCGGAGCTGTCCGGCGTGGGGGTCTTGGTGACCGGGGACGCCGACCCGGAGCGGGGAGAACCCACCTGGCAGGAGCTGGGATGGGCCCGGCCGGATGCGGTGCTGGTCAATCCGCTGTTTTACCAGAGCCCCCGGGGCCGGGCCCTGCTGCGGGAGGTACTGCGGCCGGAGCGGGTGGTTTTATACCATATCCCCGGCGCGGACCGCGACCCTTGGGGACTGCGCCGGATGGTCCGGCGGCAGTTGGAGCGGAGCCGGGACGAGCCCTACCACCTGTCCGCCCTGTGGGGGCCTCTGGACCGTATGACGGTCACGGGGCGGGGGGAGTAACGCCGCCCCGGGCGATCAGGGCCAGCTTTCCACGCCGGGAGAGCTGCTTGAGGGCATACTCCCGGCGCAGGGCGGCGGACTTGTCGGGGCAGGCCTCCCGGTAGACCAGGGCCACGGGGACCCGGCCCCGGGTGTATTTGGCGCCCCTGCCGCTGTTGTGGGCCGCCAGGCGTCGCTCCAGGCAGTCGGTGATGCCGGTGTAAAGGGTGCCGTCGGCGCAGCGGAGGATGTAGACCCAGTAGGTCATGGCGGGAAGCCTCCCTTGTGCCCCTTTGGGCAGAATGTTGAAACAAGGAGAAACGGATTGTCTACCTTGGAGATTCCAATACCGATGGCTACGCCCCCCACGCTCCGTTCTGGGCGGGCGGGATCCGGCGGCGGTCCGCTGGACCGGGCCTCAGACCGGATGCTCCAGACGGATCAGGCCCTTGCGCAGGCAGGCGGTCAGGTCCAGCTTTTTCGTCCCGTGTTCCCGGAAGGAGACGGAGGCGATGCTGCCCGTTTTGTCCAGGAGGATGCCGCGGCCAAATTGCCTGTGGACCACCGCCGCCCCGGGGATGTAATCCTTTTCCCAAAGCGCGACGGAGGATGCGGAGGGCGGGGCCTTCCGGGGCGGAGGGAGAGGCTTCGGCCGGGGCACGGCCCTGTCTCCGGGCGGGACGGAGCCCAAAAGCTGGCGCGCGAAGGTGGAGCCCGGGGCTGGCTCTCCGAACCGGGCGGAATAGGTGAGCAGCTCAAACTGGTATTTGGCCCGGGTGACCCCGACGTAGAACAGCCGCCGCTCCTCCTCCAGGGCCTCCCGCTCCTCGGGGGAGAGGGAGCCCTCCTCCTCCGGCGCGTCCACCGCGGGGAAGACGCCGTCCATCACGTCGATCAGGACCACCCGGTCGTACTCCAGCCCCTTGCTGGAGTGGATGGTGGACAGGACAAGGGGGCAGTCGGGGTAGCGCTCCGGCCCCTCCACCACCCGCTGGAGCGCGTCCAGCCGGTCCAGCAGGCCCTGGATGCCGGAGGACTGCCGAGCCAGGGAGAGCAGGATGTTCACCCGGGCGGCGTCGGCGTGCCTGGCGGACAGGTAGTCTCCGTAGCCCATGTATTTGACAATGCGCTGGAGCGCGGCGAAGCCGCCCAGCGCGGGCAGCTTGGAAAAGTGGGTCCGCAGGGCCCTCAGGCGGCCCGCCTGCCAGGGCTCGATCTGGCCGCTGTCCAGCAGCACATCCAGTACCGACGCGTCGCCGCCGTACCGGGCCAGCACGTCCTGAAGCACCCTGCGCTTGAGGCGCAGGTCCAACTTGTAGTAGAAGCGGAGAAAGCGCTCCGCATCCCGGCCGTCCAGGGCAAAGCGGAGCATGTCGGTCAGATCCCGCACCACCGGGCTGGAGAAAAAGTAGCTCTCCCTCTGGCGGCAGCGGTAGGGGACCCCTTCCCGCTCCAGCAGATCGATCAGCGGCAGGGCGCTGTCGTTGTTGCGGTAGAGAATGGCGGTGGACCGGCTGCATTCCCGGGCGAGCCGGAGCAGATAGCGGTACTGACGGCTGTAATCCTCCAGCTCCACCACCCGAATGGGCTCCCCCTGGGGGTTGTCTGTGGTCATATGCTTGGCATGGCGGCTCTGGTTGCGCTGGATGAAGGCGTCCGCCTTTGCTACGATGGACCGGGTGGAGCGGTAGTTGGTCTCCATCAGAAGCACCCTGACCTCCGGGTAGACGGTCTGGAACTCCAGCAGGGCCTGGGGCCAGGCGGCCCGGAAGCCATAGATGCTCTGGTCCTCGTCGCCGACCAGGAACAGATTCCGGCTTCGGGCCGCCAGCAGGCGAAGAATCTTGTGCTGGATCTTGGAAGTGTCCTGGGCCTCGTCCACGCAGAGGTAGGGAAAGCGGGTCTGGTAGTAGGCCAGCAGATCGGGGAAGCGGCGCAGGATGCGGCAGGCAAAGACCATCTGGTCGTCGTAGTCCATGCGGCGGCTGCGCTCCAACTGCTGCCGATAGGCGAAGTAGACGGCGGGAAAATCCACTCCGTCCAGCCTGATCTCCCGGACCTCTTCATCGGTGAGCAGCATGTTCTTGCAGTAGGTAATCCGGGTGCGGACCTCCTTCACGTCCTGATCGGTGGGGTAATCGCCCCCGGCGGCCATCAGCTCCCGGACCAGGGCGGACAGGCGGCTCTCGCTGCTCTCCAACTCGAAGGGGACGGTCCCCTTGACCCGGGCGTAGCGGTGGATGATGGACTGGCAGACGCCGTTGATGGTGCGGAACGGGAGGGCTTCGGCGTACTCCGCTCCGAAGAAGGAGCGAAACCGGCGCTTCATGTCCCCGGCGGCGGCTACCGTGTAGGTGACGGTGAGGATATGCCCCGGATCTATCCCCAGACAGTAGAGCATATACCCCAGTCGGGTGACCAGCACGGTGGTCTTGCCGCTGCCCGGAACGGCCAGCAGGAGGGTGGGCCCGTCCACCTGCCGCACGGCGGCCTCCTGCTGGGGGTTGAGCTGGATATGGAAACTGGATTTGAATTCCTCGTAGGTCATTCGGTTCCTCACTTTCGGGATAAAAGCGCCTCAAAGCCGCGGCTTTGAGGCGCTTGGCTTACCCCAGCATGTAGGTCCAGGGGAGGTTTTCCCAGGTGGCTGCGCCGTACTGCCGGATTAGCACGTCGGTGAGATAGCGGATCTTCTCGCGCGGGGCCTCGGAGCGGCCGGTGGTCAGCATGGCGTCCAACCGGTCGCGGTTATGCCACAGGTCGGCCCAGGTTCCGCGAAGGCCTCGGGGTGGCTGACCATGGCATAGCTGGAGGCGAAGCCCTCGGACCCGGAGCCGGCGGAAAAGGGGGCTCACTGGCCGCAGGAGGCGCTCCAGCCATTGACGATCCGAGCGGTGGAGACCACCATGTGTCCCATCTCGTGGCTGTACTCATAGGGAGAGCCGAAGCCGGTGCAGTAGATGCGGTCCACCTTGGCCGCGGAGTAGTCGTAGACGTGTTCGCCATGGAAGCCGCCGCCCATGCCGCTGGGCTCGCCGTTGAAGAAGATCCTATCGACGGGGAAGAGAACGATCTCAGTGGGACGGCGGCTCCACTCTCTCAGTGCCGGAGTGCGCGGGGTCCTGCGCTCTTTATTGTAACGCATCGCTCCATAAAAAAGCAACCTTTGAAGGGCGGCAGCCGAAATTACGGCCAGGAGCACAGGGGAATGCCTGCCGAACGGAGGGGGAGGAGAGGGAAAACAACTTTTCCTTGACAAGCGGAAGGGAACTGACTATACTGACAACAACAACTGAATATGGAAAGTAGAATTCTAGGGGGACTCCATGCGGAGTTGAGATAGATTAATCTGACCCTTTGAACCTGATGGTTAAGACCAGCGTAGGGAAGCAATTCGAACAGAACGACATGATTTGTTTGTGGCCAAAAGAGTGCTTTTTCACGTGAAAAAGCACTCTTTTTATTTTTGCCTGATGAAAGAAAGGAAGATGTGCAATGCAACAGGAAGGCTGCGGCTGCCAGCGGGAGGACCTCCCCTGGTCCGGGCGGGGCACCAAGCTGGATATCTCCGGCTGCCGGTTCTCCCTCTATCCCATGGACAGCGATTTTGTCTCCATCATTTTGGGGGCGCTGGAAAAGACCGACACCTCGGCGGTGTGGAGCCAGTCCGACGCCCTGTCCACCGTCTACCGCGGACGGCTGCCCTACGTGGCCGACGCGGTGAAGGGGCTGTTTATCAACGCCTGGCGGCCGGGCGTCCACATGGCGCTGGAGGGGCAGTTCTCCAAGGGCTGCCCGGGCGACTGCGACGGGGACAGCCTGCTGGACCGTCAGGGCCCAGCGCCCAACCAGGCGCTGGCGGCGGAGCGGCACTTTCCCGTGCTGTGCAAGCTGGCCCTGTACCCCATGGGGGTGGGGGACTACATCGACCAAATCGCCCAGGTCTGGCGCATGGCGGAGGACGCCGGTCTGGCCCCCGTCACCATCCACTATGCCACCCGCATCTCCGGCGACGTCCACCAGGTGTTCGACTATCTGGAGGCGGTCTGCCGCCGCATGGAGGAGACCGTCCCCCACTACATCCTGCATTTCACCCTGTCCGTCAACAGCCCCACCCAGGAATAACGAGAGGAGAAGATCCATCATGAACGAGAAATACGGCTGGAAGCTCCAGGAGATCATCCTGGTGGCGATGCTCTGCATCGTTTTCGGCGTCGTCTATCTGGCGGGGGTCTATCTGGCCTCCTTCCTCAGCACCCTGCTCACCCCCGTCGGCCTGGCCCCCCTGGCCAACGAGCTCGTCTTCGGCGTGTGGTTCATGGCCTCCACCCTGGCCGCCTACATCCTCCAGAAGCCCGGCGCGGCCATCGTGGCCGAGGTGCTGGCCGCCCTCATTGAGGTGCTGCTGGGCAACATGTACGGCCCCATGGTCATCGTGGCCGGCATCATCCAGGGCGCCGGCGGCGAGATCGTCTTTGCCGCGGGCGGCTACAAGAAATTCGACCGCAGGATGGTTTGCCTGGCCTCGGTTGGCTGCTGCATCACCAGCTTTTTGTGGAGTTTTGTCCGCTCCGGCTACGGCAAGCTGGCCGTTCCCCTGCTGGCGGTGATGTTCCTCATCCGGCTGGTCAGCTCGCTGATTTTCTCCGGCGTCCTCAGCAAGGCCATCGGCGACGGGCTGGCCCGCACCGGACTGCTCAAGGGCTACGCCCTGGGCCGGGCCCATGCCTGAGCCGCTGCTGGTCGGCCGGGAACTGACCTTCCGCTATGGAAAGCAGTCGGCTCCCATCTTTTCCAACCTGTCTCTGACGGTGGAGGAGGGAGAGACGGTGCTGCTGATGGGGCCCTCCGGCTGCGGCAAGTCCACCCTGGCCTACTGTCTGGCGGGGCTCTACCCCGAGTATGCCGGCGAGCTGGCGGGAACGGTCCGGCTGGCGGGACGGCCGCTGGAGTCCTATGGGCCGGCGGCCCGGGCACGGACGGTCTCCATCCTCTTCCAGAATCCGGACAACCAGTTCTGCATGGACCGAGTGGACCATGAGGTGCTCTTCGCCCTGGAGAACATCAACTACCCCGGCGACCTGCGGGCCCGGATGGACGAGCTGCTGGAGCTGGCGGGCCTGAGGGAGCTGGCCCAAGCCCCCATTCGCACCCTGTCCGGCGGCACCAAGCAGAAGCTGGCCCTGTGCACCGCGCTGGCCACCGGCGCAAGGCTGCTCATCCTGGACGAGCCCTTCGCCAACCTGGACCCGGCCTCCTGCGCCCAGCTCTCCGCCCAGCTCCAGGCGCTCAACCGGCGGGGCCTGACCCTGCTGGTGGTGGACCACCGGCCCGACTGGTGGCGGAGCTTCCTGACCCGTGTGGTGCTGATGGAGGACAAAGGAAATCTGGATGCAGGGGCGTTCCCTCCGTCGGAGCTGGAGGCCCGCCGGGAGGCGCTCACCCGCCGGGGCCTGTTTCTGGACGACGGCTGGCTCAACGGGCGGAGACCGCCCGCGGTGCCCCGGCCGCCGGAGACGGCGGCGGAAGCGGAGGATCTGGCGCTGTTTCACGCCCGGGAAAAGAAGCCCTGTCTGGAGCACCTCTCCTTCCGGCTGGAGAAGGGGAGCGTTACCGCTCTTATCGGCCGCAACGGGGCGGGTAAAACCACTCTGCTCACCGCCTTGGCCGGGGTGGGCCGCCACAGAGGAAGGCTCCGGGTGGCTGGGCGGGTCGGGCTGGTCTTTCAGAACCCCCGCTTCCAATTTCTCACCCTGACGGTGGAGGAGGAGGTCCTCACCACCCTGCGCGCCGCCCGGCCCCAGGCGGCGGAGGAAGCGCGGGCGGCGGAGGCCGAGGCCCTGCTGGGAGAGTTCGGCCTGCTGCCCTGGCGGAAGCACTCCCCCTATGAGCTGAGCCAGGGACAGCAGCGGCGGCTGGCCCTGCTGTCCATGCTGGCGGGGGAGCAGTCCCTGCTGCTGCTGGACGAGCCTACCTACGCCCAGGACGAGCGGTCCACCCGCTTCATCCTGGACCTGCTGGAGCGGCGGGTGGCGGAGGGACTCACCGCCGTGCTGGCCACCCACGACCTGGCGCTGGCCCGGGCCTGCGCCAATCAGATCCTGCTGCTGGAGGACGGACGCCTGACCACTCTCGCCCCAGCGGAGCTGGACGCCTATGCCGCCGAGAGGAGGATGCCGTCATGCGAAGCCTGAATCCCGGCTATAAGCTGCTCACGCTGATTTTGGCCTCCCTGCTGCTGTCGGTGACCTTTCGCACCCGGCTGAATCTGCTGACGGCGGGGCTGGCGCTGCTGGTCACCTTCTGTACGCCCGGTGTCCGCCGGCGGAACCTGCTGCTGGCCCTGATCCCTTTTTTTCTGACGGCGGCCGGCATGTTCACCACCGGCCTGTTCTTCTCCAACGGCGGGCAGGAGGGGGTGGAGGTAACGCTGCTGGGCCAGCGGACCCTCTACGCCACCAACCTGACCACCGCCGCCCAGCTCGCCTCCCGGGTGCTGGCCTTCGGCGGCCTGGGGATGCTCTTCGCCTTTACCACCGACTCCATGGAGCTGATTATGAGCCTGATGCAGCAGTTCCGCCTGCCGCCCAAGTTTGCCTATGGCATCCTGGCAGCCTACCACTTCTTTCCGGTGGTCAAGGAGGAATACGCCGTCGTGGGGGCGGCCCTACAGGTGCGGGGTGTCAAGGCGGGCCTCTGCTCCACCAGACGGCTGTTCCCCATGCTGGTCCACGCCCTGGAGCGTTCGGAGAGCCTGGCCATGGCCATGGAGTCCCGGGGCTTTGAAAGCGGGAGCCCCCGGGCGGTGGCGTTTCGGGTGGAGCTGCGCCCGGTGGATTTCCTGTTTCTCTTCGGACTCAACGGCGCGCTGCTCGCCGGACTCATTCTGCTGTGAGAAAGGAGACGCGTTCATGATTGCGGCCAAGCGGGGGGAGTGGGCTCAGGCCTGCGCCGACTACCCCGACCTGTCCCCCTTCACCCTGCTCAAGCTGAGCATGGTGCGCTACGGCGCGGAGCTGAGCCGGGGCGCGCTGGAGCGCCTTCAGGACCCCCGCTATTCCTTCGGGCAGACGGAGCCCTTCGGCATCCGCTTCGAGGGCCGAGCCCCCGCCCTGGCCCTGCCCGGCCCCATCCTGCTGCGGGACGGCTCCTTTGTCTACATCAACTACGGGGAGCGCTTTGACGACCCCTACCGGATCGACTACGACCGGGACAGCGGCGTGTTCCTGCTGCGGGAGGGGGAGGAGACCCTGGAGGAGGTGGACTTCGTGCCCCGGCCCGCCTTCTTTGGGAAAAAGACCAGCCGGGGCACCCCCATGGAGATGCTGGCCGACGTCCGGGCCCAGAAGCTGATTCTCACCGCCTTCCAGCGGTGCCGCCTGTGGGAGGGAGGCGACCAGTGCCATTTCTGCGCCTTCTTCACCGACGGCCGCAGCCAGGGGGAGGTGGACGGTCAGGACATCTACGAGACCGTGCGGGAGGCCATCCGGGAGCCCGGACGCTTTTCGGAGATCTACCTCTCCGGCGGTACGGATTTCAGCGGGGACCCGCCCTTTGCGGCCGAGGCGGAGCGCTACATCCGGGTGCTCCAGGCCGTCGGGCGGAACTTCTCCGGCCGGTTCTCCAGCCAGCTCATGGCTCCCGCCTATCCAAAGACGCTGCTCCGGCGCATTTACGATCAGACCGGGGTGACCTCCTACTGTCCCAACATCGAGGTGTGGGATGCGGCCATTTTTAAGGAGCTATGCCCGGGAAAGGAGAAATGGGTGGGCCACGCCGAGTGGGTCCGCCGGACCCTGGACGCGGTGGAGATCTTCGGGAAAGGGCAGGTGTGTACCCAGGTGGTGGGCGGCGTGGAGCTGGCCGCCCGAAACGGCTTTGCCACCGTGGACCAGGCCCTGAAATCCAACTTTGAGGCCTGCGAATTCTTCGCCCGGCACGGGGTCAGCTACCTCAGCGTTCTCTGGCACCCCCACAAGGCCTCCCGGCTGGGGTTCCGGCCCCTGCCGCCGCTGGACTACTATATCCGGCTGGCCAAGGGCCTCCACGAGATCCGGCGGGACTACGGTTTGACCTCCACCAACGACGACTACAAGCACTGCGGGAACCACCCCGACAGCGATCTGGAAAGGTTGGATTGATATGCTGCGACTGCCTGGAAAGACCCCGCTCCCAGCGGCGGCCGCCGGCGGGCTGGAGAAGGCGGACTGCCGCAGGCTGCTCCAGGTCCCGGGGGCGGCGGCAGGGGAGCGGCACGCCTTTTTGTGCCCCTCTCTCACCAGCCTGAACGGCGTGACGCTGGCCCTGAGCCTGCCCCAGGAGCGGACGGAGCTGGGCCGGGGGCTGGTTCGCGGGCTGTGGTTTGACCAGCCTCTCACGCTGTGGCTGTGCGGAGCGGGGACCACCCTGCGGGCACGGGCGTGGGCCTACCGCTGCCACATTGCCGGTCCGGCATTTACCCGCCTGTTGGCCCGGGCCAGGGAGGCGGACCCCGCCGGCGACATCGCCTGCGCCTGGGAGCTGCTGGCGGAGGAGTGGCGGGAGACGGGGGAGCTCCCTCCGGCCCCCGAGCCGCTGCCGGACGGCCCGCCGGAGCTGCACCTGGATCACCCGCTGTTGCACACAGACCGATGAAGACAGCCCGCCCCCGCGCCTATGGCGCGGGGGCGGGCTGTGCGTTAGGGTACGGTATCGGGGCGCTGCCTGGACGCCACATAGTCCAGATAGGCCTGACGGATGGCCTTCAGGCCGCGCTGCCGGATGTAGACCACGTCCCCGGTCACCAGCAGAAACTGCTTGTCCGCCTGCCGGATGTAGTCCATGTTGACCAGAAAGCTCTGATGGCACCGGAGGAACCGCCGGTCCCGCAGCTCGCCTTCGATCTCGTTGAGGGTCTTGTAGATCACGTAGGTCCCGCCGGTGCAGCAGTGCAGGATGCATCTGGAGTTGCTGCTCTCGACATACAGGATCTCGTCGTAGGAGATGTGAAAGACCGTGGTGCGCTGCCGGATCTGATAGACGCAGGCGCTTCGGACCTGAGTGATCCGGTCCATGACCCTGCACAGCTTTTCGTAGTGGTACGGCTTGAGCAGATAGCCGTCGGCCCCCACGTCGTAGCTGTCCACCGCAAACTCCGGCGCGACCGTGAGGAAGATGATGCTCCCACCATAGCCGAACTCCCGCAGCCGATGGGCCAGAGCAAGCCCCAGCATATCGCCCAGGTAGATATCCAGAAGGACGGCGTCGAACCAAGCGCCGTCCTCGATGTCGTACAGCAGGTCCATTCCCTTTTCATACGGTACGATATCGAAGGGAATGGTCTGGGCCGAAGCATAGTGGCGGATCAGCTCTGCGATCAATTCTCGGTCGATAAAACTGTCGTCGCAAATGGCAATACGCATGTTCCAGAATCCTTTCTTTGGAAAGACTGCTTGGCAGCGATCCCATAACCGGCTCGAACGGATCAAAAAGAAGCGTATTTCGTTCTGGACGGAGGCGGGAGTTGGATGATTGACGAATTCATCGGTTTTCCATGCGTTTTCGACATGTCGAGGCACGGATACCGGAATATGCTACAATGTTTCCGGGATGGTAAAGAAGGGCTGCTTGCCCGATGGGAGTAGCGGAATGAGGAGGATAGTATGTTTGAATATCAAGCAGAGCAGGAGCGGCTGTGCCGCTCAGATGTGGGGGAATATACCGCGTTCGCTGTGCGGGCCTGCTGCAGGTGCGGCGGACAGAGGGAGACGGTAGCCTTGATCTCGGATGTGTTTTTGGACGAGGGGACGGCGGAACGGTGCGTCAGACAATGGAACCGGATGGAGCTGGATGTGATCCATTTGTGGGACGTCATTGACGATCTTTTGGCACTGTAAACCGGAAAGCAGAGCGTCATAGCAAAAAAGTCAGCAAACCATCGTTTGCTGACTTTTTTTGGTGGACCTGAAGGGATTCGAACCCTCGACCTCTCGGATGCGAACCGAACGCGCTCCCAACTGCGCTACAGGCCCATGAAAATCGCCCGGCACGAACCGAACGCCATATTATTATAGCATATTTTCTCTTTTTGTAAAGCCCCTTTTTCACAAATAGCAAAAGCGTCTTGATAATTTAGGATAAGTGTAGTACAATAACTCCTACCGGCTGATACCGGGCCTGCCCGGCCCGGCGCAAAGCAAGGCCGCGCTAGTCGGGGAGTTAGCGGTGCCCTGTACCTGCAACCCGCTACAGCAGGGATGAACCCCGGCCCCCGGAACTGCATTGTGTCGTCTGCCCCAGGCAAGTAGTGATGATAGATCGGTCCCGCGCAACGGGAACCCGTGAACCATGTCAGGCGGGGAACCGAGCAGCATTAAGCGGAACCTCCCGTGTGCCGCGGGGGCGCCGTTCTTGAGCCAACTGCCCGGGTAACGGACATAGCGCAGCATTTCAAAGGTCGGTGTGCGGCCTTGCTTTGCGCCGGAAGGGCAAATCAGATCAGCGCGAGGGGCACGGTTCGCCGCGCCCCCTTTTTTCGTGAGGTGACAGGAGCGATGTACCAGGCCCTATACCGCAAATGGCGGCCCCGAACCTTTGACGATGTGGTGGGGCAGTCCCATATCACCGAGACCCTCAAGCGGCAGGTGGCTGCAGGCCGCCTCTCCCATGCCTATCTGTTCACCGGCACCCGGGGCACGGGCAAGACCACCTGCGCCAAGATCCTGGCCCGGGCGGTCAACTGTGAGCATCCGACGGATGGCAATCCCTGCAACCAGTGCGCCTCCTGCCAGGGCATTGAGAACGGCTCTATCCTGGATGTGCTGGAGCTGGACGCCGCCTCGAACAACGGCGTGGATCAGGTCCGCGCCCTACGGGATGAGGCGGTCTATTCTCCTGCCGCGGTCCGCAAGCGGGTCTATATCGTGGACGAGGTCCACATGCTCTCCACGGCGGCCTTCAACGCCCTGCTGAAGATCCTGGAGGAGCCCCCAGCCCATCTGATGTTCATTTTAGCCACCACGGAGCTGCACAAGGTACCGGCCACCATCAAATCCCGATGTCAGCAGTTTTCCTTTCAGCGCATCCTGCCGGCGGACATCGCCCGGCGGCTGAGCTATGTGGCGGAACGGGAGGGGATCGACCTGAAGCCCGAGGGGGCGGCGCTGCTGGCGCGTCTGGCCGACGGCGGCCTGCGCGACGCGCTGTCGCTGCTGGACCAGTGCGCCGTCTCCGGCGGGCCCGTGGGGGAGCAGCGGGTACTGGACGCCCTGGGACTGGCAGGCGGTCTGGAGACCGGGCGCCTGATGGGACGGGTAGCGGATCATGACGCCGCCGGGGCCCTGGAGGACATTGCACGGCTGTATGCGGGCGGGAAGGATGTATCCGCCATTCTGGGAGAGCTGTCCTCGCTGGCCCGGGATTTGCTCATTCGAAAGACCGCGCCCACGGCAGGCGGAGCGCTCCTCACCGGCGGCTTTGACGATGCCACGCTGCGGGGCCTGTCCCAGCGCTTTACCCCCGCCAAGCTGGCCTGGGTGCTCTCCACGCTCCAGTCCACCCTGGCGGACCTGCCCCGGAGCAGCAACCGTCGGACCGACGCCGAGCTGTGCCTGATCCGGCTGTGCGACGAGACTCTGGATGACAGTGTCCCGGCCATCCATGCCCGGCTGGCCCGGGTGGAGGCCCAACTTGCCTCCGGTGTACCGATTCAAACGACAGGTGAAATGCCTTTACAAGAGAAAAGAGAAGTCAGGCCGAAGGAGTCCTTGAAAACAGAGGACCGGCAAGGAAAAATACTTGCTAATTTGGACGCCCCGGCAACGGAGACTCCCCCCCGGGAGGAGTCCTCCACAGTCCAGGAACCGGCCTCTCAGGAGGCTGTCCGGCCGGTCCGGACGGCCGAGCCGGTTTCCGCTCCCGCGTCCATGCCCAGCGGAGACTTCTGGCCCGCTCTGGCGGAGAGCCTGCGGGATCAGGTGGGGCGGAATGTGTGGTCTTTCCTGGGAAATGCCGCCATGACCAGGGGGACGCTGGAGGACGGGGTGCTCACCCTGTGGGCGGACGACGATCTGGTCAAGGGGGTCATCGGCCGGCAGGCGGTGCTGGACACGGTGGCTCGGGCGGCCAGCGCCCGGGTGGGGAGCCCGGTGCGGGTAACGGTCAAGGTGGGCAAGCCGGAGAGCGCTCCAGCGGCTCCCGCTCCCGCCCACGACAACCTGGATGATCTGCTGGCCTTCAGTCAGCAGTTTGACAACATCACCATTAAATAAGGAGTGTATGCGATATGGCGAAAGGCTTTGGAGGCCGCGGCGGCATGGGTATGGGCGGCGGCATCAACATGAACATGATCAAGCAGGCCCAGAAGATGCAGGAGAACATGCAGAAGATGCAGGCCGAGCTGGAGGCCAAGGAGTATACCGCACAGGCGGGCGGCGGCGTGGTCTCGGCCACCGTCAACGGCAAGCGGGAACTGCTGTCCATCACCATTGATCCGGAGGCCGTGGACCCCGATGATGTGGAGATGCTTCAGGATATGATCGTGGCGGCGGTGAATGAGGCCATCCGGGCCTGCAGCACCGACGCCGCCTCCAGCATGGAGAAGCTGACCGGCGGGCTGGGCCTGCCATTCTGAACGTTGAGCCATCCTATGTGAAAGGAGGCGCATATGAAGCTGAAGATCCCCAAGGTGGGGATGCGCACCATCAAGACCGCCGTGGCGGTGATGCTGTCCTATCTGCTGTTCGTCCCCTTTGATCTGATGTATCGGGAGGAGTATGGCGGCATCTGGGGGCAGATGGGACCCCTATATGCCTGCATCGCCTGCATTGTGTGTATGCAGAGCTCCCTGGGCCAGACGGTCCGCCAGGGAGTGTCCCGGCTCATCGGTGTGGCCATCGGCGGCGCTCTGGGGGTGCTGGCCCTGACCTTGGGCCCTGTGCTGTCCCATCCGGCGGTGCAGACCCTGACCCTGGGCGCGGTCTGTGTGGCGGGGATTTGGACGGGTCTGCTCCTGAAACGGCCTGCGGCCTGCCCCATGGCCTGCATTGTGCCATGCGTCATTCTGATCGGGGGGCATACCGGGGTGGAGCGGTATTATTATGCCGCCGCCCGGATCATCGAGACCGTGGTGGGCGTGGCCGTTGCCTTTGGGGTCAACGCCCTGCTGCCGGATCACCGGCGGGCGGAAGAACCGACGGAGAAGCCGGCGGACCCTTCGACCAGTGAAGAACATAAGAAATGAAAAAAGGGGGGCCCTCCAGCGCAGGAGGGCCCCTTTTCTGCCGTTTTGTTCAAACCTCCAGGGCTTCCTCCCCGGATTTGAGGAACATGGCGCTGAAGACCACGACCAGAAGGCCGCAGCAGACCAGCACGGCTCTGCCCCGCCACTGTTCCGTGCACCAGACGCCCAGGAAGGCGCCCAGAATGAAAAGGAGGATAATGGCGTAGTATTGGAGCCCCCGGCGGCGGGCGGTGGGATCGCGGTCCTGCACCGCGTGGAACAGCAGCTCAGTGCCGCTGCGGAGATTTCCGGTGCACATGGTGGTGGCACAGGGGTTGCCGCGGATCTTGCGGAAGGACTGCACCTGCACGGCGCACACAAAGGAGACCAGTACGTTGGCCGCCGTGTCCCACTCGCCGGTGGGGAGCAGGGCGACCAGACCTAAAATAGCGATCTCCAGGGCGATCACGATCTGCCGCCAGTGGATGGCCGGATGGCTGCGGAAACGGCGGCGGGTCAGCTCCGCCACCACCACGCCCAGGGCGAACGCCAGGATGGGGATGAGGTAGTGGAGCAGGGCGTCGAACTGCCCCTCGGCCAGCTTGACGCCCAGCAGGACGATGTTGCCGGTCTGGGCATTGGCAAACACTTTGCCTCGGCACAGATAGGTGTAGGCATCCAGAAAGCCGCCCGTGACGGTCAGAAGGGCACCCAGAAACAGAGTTTCGGACATCTGGTGTCCAGCGCGGTTCATGCGGTCGCCTCCTTTGACATGGATCGGGCCCCGCCGGAGCAGGACCCGGAAAATTCAATAGGTGTGGGTGCAGATCTCCCGAATCTTAGCCTGGAGGACCTTCAGGTCCTCAAAGGTTTCCGGCCGTTTCCGGGGGTCCCGCAGCAGGGCGGCGGGATGGTAGATGGCCATCATCTGGACCCCAGCCTTTTCAAACCACTGGCCGTGCTCCTTGGTGATCTTGAAATCCTCCCGGATGAGGCGCATGGCGGCAATGCGGCCCAGGCAGACGATGATCTTGGGGCGGAGCAGCGCCACCTGGTTGCGGAGATAGCCGATGCAGGCCTCCACCTCCACGTTGAGGGGGTCCCGGTTCTGGGGCGGACGGCATTTGACCGTGTTGCCGATAAACACCTTGGAGCGGTCCAGGTCGATGAGAGTGAGCATATCGTCCAGCAGCTTGCCCGCCTTGCCCACGAAGGGCTTGCCGGTCAGGTCCTCCTGTTCGCCGGGGCCCTCCCCGATGAACATGACCTCGGCGTTCCGGGCCCCGTCGCCGAAGACCACGTTGTGCCGGGTCTCGGCCAAGGCGCACTTTTGGCAGGAGAGGCAGGCGGATTCCAATTCAGGCCAATCAAGCATGTCGTTTCCTCGTTTCTTTTCCATGTTTTTTTACATTGTATCATAAAGTATGGGGGCAGGGAAAGATGCGGTTTAGCTAAAATTCACCGTTGACTTTTTTGCAGGAACTGCATATAATACATGCATCAAAGGCAATGACGAAGACCGCGCCCCGTGAGGGCCGCCAGAGAATCCGGGTCACCGACTGAGAGCCCGGTCCGGCTGGATGGGGATGCGCAACGCTTCACGAGCTGAAAGTTCGAGTCCGCAAGGAGGAGGGCTTTTCGTCGTCCCGCGTTAAGGGAGCCAAGAGGCCGGCTCAAGGGTGAGGCGGCAATGTTTGGGTGGTACCGCGGATTGTTCCGTCCCGAAACTGCAAAAAGCAGCTTCGGGACTTTTTTTATTCATTTTTGGATTTTTTAGAAAAAAGCTGTCTTTTAAAGGTACCGAAAACAGACGGAGCGGTGTACAGTATAGTTTGATGAAAGGACGTGAACGGTCATGGAATTCCTGAAAGGCGCCCCCAAAACACAGCGGCTGGAACTCAAAGACATCCTGGGAGGTGCCCATCGGAACGAGACCGTCCAGGTCGCCGGTATGGTCCATGCCAGACAGACGGTGGGCGGCGGGCTCACCTTCCTGAAGCTGCGCAAGCGGGATGGCATCCTGCAGTGTACCTGCGCCGAGGGCGTGGACGTGTCTGGCGTGCCGGAGGAGGCCGCGGTCGTGGTCACCGGCACCCTCCGGGAGGAGCCCCGGGCTCCCGGCGGGGTGGAGCTGGCGGCTCAGGCTGTGGAGGTCCTGTCCCGGCCCGCGGCCCCCCTGCCGGTGCCGGTGCCCAAGGCCAGACTGAATATCAACCTGGACACCGAGCTGGGCCTGCGGCCCGTGGTGCTCCGCCACCTGCGGGAGCGCAGCGTATTCAAGGTCCAGGAGTGCCTGGGCCGGGCATTTCGGGAGTATCTCCAGGGCCAGGGCTTCACTGAGGTCCACACCCCCAAGATCGTTCACGCCGGGGCGGAGGGCGGTTCCAACATCTTCCGGCTGGACTACTTCGGCCGCAAGGCGTTTTTAGCCCAGTCCCCTCAGTTCTACAAGCAGACCATGGTGGGGGTTTTTGAGCGTGTGTTCGAGGTGGCCCCGGTGTTCCGGGCGGAAAAGCACTCCACGGCCCGGCATCTCAACGAGTACACTTCCCTGGATTTTGAGATGGGCTTCATCGACTCCTTTGCGGACGTGATGGCCATGGAGACCGGCTTCCTCCAGTATGCTATGGAGCTGCTGCGGACGGAGTACGCCGCCGACGGGAAGCGGCTGGGCATTGCTATCCCCAACGTGGAGCGCATCCCCTGCGTCCGCTTCGATGAGGTCAAGGGCCTGGCGGCGGAGAAGTACGGCTACCAAATCCGGGACCCCTACGACCTGGAGCCGGAGGAGGAGCATGCCATCGGCCGCTACGCCAAAGAGGAGTGGGGCAGCGACTTTGTGTTCGTCACCCACTACCCCAGCAAGAAACGGCCCTTCTACGCCATGGACGACCCCGCAGACCCCCGGTACACCCTGTCCTTTGACCTGCTGTTCCGGGGCGTGGAAGTCACCACCGGCGGCCAGCGGGTCCACAGCTACGCCGAGCAGGTGAAGAAGATGGAGAAGCGGGGGATGCATCCCGAGGAATTCGAGAGCTATCTGATGATCCACAAGCACGGCATGCCGCCCCACGGCGGCCTTGGCATCGGCCTGGAACGGCTGACCATGCAGCTGTGCGGGCTGGAAAACGTGCGGTGCGCCTGCCTGTTCCCGCGGGATCTGAGCCGGCTGGAGCCTTAAGGAGAAGATCAAAATGAAGATAACCGAAGAGATGGTGGATTATGTCTCCGCCCTGTCCCGACTCAGGCTTCCAGAGGAGGAGAAGGTCAAAGTGGCCGCCGAGCTGGAGCAGATCATCGGCTACATGGATGTGCTCAATACTCTGGATACCAGCGGGGTGGAGCCCATGAGCCATGTGTTCCCGGTGAAGAATGTGCTCCGGCCCGACGTGGTGGAGCCCTCGGCGGACCGGGCCGAGCTGCTGAAAAACGCGCCGGTTCCCGACGAAGCGGCCTTTCTGGTGCCCAAGACGGTGGAATGAGGGGGAGTGGATATGGAATGGTATGAGCTGACCGCCCTCCAACTGGGCGAAAAGATCCGGGCCGGGGAGGTCTCCGCCGTGGAGGCCGCCCAGGCGGCCCTGGACCGGATGGCCGCCCTCCAGCCGGACAACAACGCCTTCATCACCACCCTGGCCGACCATGCGCTGGCCGAGGCAGAGGCGGTGCAGAAAAAGCTGGCCGCCGGGGAGGAGCTGGGCCCGCTGGCCGGTGTGCCCATGGCCCTCAAGGACAACATCTGCACCCGCGGGGTCAAGACCTCCTGTGCCTCTAAGATTCTGGGGGATTTCACCCCGCCCTACGACGCCACGCTGACCGAGCGGCTCCGGGCCGCCGGCTCGGTGCTGCTGGGCAAGCTGAACATGGACGAATTTGCCATGGGCTCCACCTCCGAGACCTCCTTCTACGGCCCGGTGAAGAACCCCTGGGATCCGGGCCGGGTGCCCGGCGGGTCCTCCGGTGGGGCCGCCGCCGCCGTGGCGGCGGGGGAGTGCTGGTACGCCATCGGCTCGGACACCGGCGGGTCCATCCGTCAGCCCTCCGCCTACTGCGGCGTCACCGGCATGAAGCCCACTTACGGCGCCGTCTCCCGCTACGGCCTCATCGCCTACGCCTCTTCTCTGGACCAGATGGGCCCCATCGCCCGCACCGCCGCCGACTGCGCCGCCGTGCTGGACGCCGTCATGGGGAAGGACCGGCGGGACGGCACCAGTCTGGATGTGTCGGCGGGCGGACTGCTGGCCGGCCTCACCGGAGATGTGCGGGGCATGAAGATCGGCCTGCCCGCCGACTGCTTTGGGGCGGGGCTGGACCCGGAGGTCCGTGCCGCCGTACTGGCCGCCGCCGACGTGTTGAAGGCCCGGGGGGCCGTGGTGGAGGAATTTGCTCTGCCCGTGATGGAATACGTGGTCCCCACCTACTATATCATTGCCGCCGCCGAGGCCAGCTCCAACCTGTCCCGGTTCGACGGGGTGAAGTACGGCTGGCGGGCGGAGGGCTACGAGGATCTCACCGATCTGTACAACAAAACCCGTACCGAGGGCTTTGGCTCCGAGGTCAAGCGCCGCATTCTGCTGGGGACCTTTGTGCTGTCCACCGGCTACTACGACGCCTACTATAAAAAGGCCCTTCAGGTGAAGGCCCTCATCAAGCGGGCCTACGACGAGGCCTTTGGGACCTATGACCTGCTGCTCACCCCCGTGGCGCCCACCACCGCGCCGCGTCTGGGGGAGAGCCTGTCCGACCCGCTGAAGATGTACCTGTCCGATATCTACACCGTGCCCCTCAATCTGGCGGGGCTGCCGGGGCTGAGTATGCCCTGCGGCTTTGACGCCCGGGGCCTGCCCATCGGGGCCCAGCTCATCGGCCCCGCGCTGGGGGAGGCCAGGGTGCTCAACGCCGCCCACGCCTTCCAGCAGGACACGCAGTTCCATACCAAGATGCCGAAGGGAGGCGCCGCGCAATGACCTGGGAGATGGTTATCGGCCTGGAGACCCATGTGGAGCTGGCCACGAAAACCAAGATCTTCTGCTCCTGCACCACCGCGTTCGGCGGCGACCCCAACACCCACTGCTGCCCGGTGTGCACCGGGATGCCTGGCGCTCTGCCGGTGGTCAACGAGAAGGTGCTGGAGTTCGCCGTCAAGGCGGGGCTGGCCCTGAATGGGACCATCACCCGCGATTGCAGGTTCGACCGGAAGAACTACTTCTACCCCGACCTACCCAAGGCCTACCAGGTGTCCCAGCTCTATCTGCCCATCGTCCGGAACGGCAAAGTGCCCATCCAAACGGCCTCCGGGGTGGAAAAGATCATCCGCATCCATGAGCTCCATATGGAGGAGGACGCGGGGAAGCTGGTCCACGACCCCTGGATCGACCAGACCCGGGCGGACTACAACCGCTGCGGCGTGCCCCTGATCGAGATCGTCACCGAGCCCGATTTCCGCTCCGCCGAGGAGGTCATCGCCTATCTGGAGAAGCTGCGCTCCATCCTCCAGTACCTGGGGGTCTCCGACTGCAAGATGCAGGAGGGTTCTCTGCGCTGCGACGTGAACCTGTCCGTCCGGCCCGCCGGGAGCGAGGAGCTGGGCACCCGTACCGAGATGAAAAACCTGAACTCCTTCAAGGCCATCGCCCGGGCCATCGAATATGAGGCCCACCGCCAGGTGGAGCTCATCCAGGAGGGAAAACGGGTGGTTCAGGAGACCCGGCGCTGGGATGAGAACAAAGACGCCACCTTTGCCATGCGCTCCAAGGAGAACGCCCAGGATTACCGCTACTTCCCCGAGCCGGACATCCCACCTATGGAGCTCTCGGAGGAATACCTGGAGCATGTCCGCGCGGAGATCCCCGAGATGGCGGAGGCCAAGATGGCCCGGTATCAGAGGGACTGGGGCCTGCCCGTCTATGACACCCGGATGATCACCGGTCAGAAGGCCCTGGCCGATTTCTTTGAGGAGACGGTGGCGCTGGGGGCGGCCCCCAAGCAGGCGGCCAACTGGATCATGGGAGAGGTGCTGCGGCAGCTCTCCGCCCAGGGCCTGGAGGCCAAGGATATGACCCTTACGCCCGGGACTCTGGCCCGGCTCATCGAGCTGGTCCAGACCGGGAAACTGAACCGCAACACCGCCGTGAAGGTATTCGACGCCGTGTTCGTGGCAGACGGCGACGTGGACGCCTATGTGAAGGAGCACGGACTGGAGCAGGTCTCCGACGCCGGGCTGGTGGGCCGGGCGGTGGAGCAGGTCTTGGCCGCCAACCCCAAGTCCATTGAGGACTATCGGGCGGGAAAGGAAAAGGCCTTCGGCTTCCTGGTGGGTCAGGTGATGCGGGAGCTCAAGGGCCGGGCCTCGCCCCAGGTGGTCAACCAGACCATCCGGGAGAAGCTGGAGCAGATGAAGTGAAGGACGGGGGACCGGCCGTGGCCGGTCCCCCGTTTTCTGTGCGGACGGTCTTTTACCGGCGGGGAAAAGCTGATATAATACCGGTAACCGACGGAGAGGGGAGAGATGGGATATGAAGTCCATTCGACGCATGGGAGCGCTGCTGTGGTGTGCGGTCCTGCTGCTGGGCGGCCTGACCCTGCCCGCGGCCGCCGACGCGCCCAGCCAGACCCTGACCATCCTGTTTACCCATGACACCCACGATCACTTTTTGCCCATGTCCGCTGAGGGGGGCGGGGAATACGGCGGCTACACCCGCCTGGCCACGCTGCTGAAGGAGCAGCGGAAAAGGCCCGCGGTGCTGGCCGACGGCTCGGCCGTCCAGGGTCCCACCGTCACCCTGGACGCCGGGGATTTTTCCATGGGCTCGCTGTTCCAGACCATCTACGCCACCGACGCGCCGGAGCTCCGGGCATTGGGGGCCATGGGCTATGACGCGACCACCCTGGGCAACCATGAGTTTGACTACCGGGCCGCTGGGCTGGCCGACATGCTCCGGGCCGCCGTGGCCAGCGGAGAGGCGCTGCCCGCCCTGGTCCAGGCCAATTACAAGCCGCCGGAGAGCGATGCGGATTCCTGGGCTGCCTGGAACGCCTATGGCGTCACCGACTACGTGGTCATCGAAAAGGAGCGGGAGTCCCGGGAGGGACCGGCAGAGCCCGTGCGCGTCGCGGTGTTCGGCGTGCTGGGGGTGGACGCCGACGAATGCGCTCCCATGTCCGGCATGGAATTCGAGCCCGTCGCCGCGGCGGCGAAGCGGGTCGTGGCCCAGATCCAGGCGGAGGCTGACGCCGATTTTGTCATCTGCCTGTCCCACTCGGGCACGGAGAACGGAAAAGGGGAGGACTACGAGCTGGCCAAGGCGGTGGACGGCATCGACGTGATCCTCTCGGGCCATACCCACGCCACCACGCCGGAGCCCATTCGGGTCAACGATACCCTCATCGTCTCCTGCGGGGAGTACACCCAAAATCTGGGGCGGCTGACCATCGCCAAAAAAACGGGCCCCGGCCAGAGTCTGAGCGTGCTGGAGTACAAGCTCCTCCCCGTCGATGAGACCGTCCCCGAGGACCCGGCGGCGGCGGCTCTGGCGGCGGCGTTCAAGGAGAAGGTGGATCGGACCTACCTGTCCGGATACGGCCTCACCTTCGATCAGGTCATTGCCCACAGCCCCTTTGACTTTACGCCCGTTGACCAGTTCGGCCAGGAGCAGGGGGAGGACGGCCTGGGCAATCTGATCGCCGACTCCTACCTTTTCGCCGTCAAAGAGGCCGAGGGGACAGATTATGTGCCGGTGGACTTTGCCGTGGTGGCCTCCGGCGTGGTGCGCGCCTCCCTGGCGGAGGGACCGATCACCGTGTCCGACGCCTTCCAGGTCTCCTCCCTGGGCTCCGGCGGGGATGGCACGCCGGGTTACCCGCTCATCTCAGTCTACATCACCGGGCGGGAGCTGAAGGATGCCTTTGAGGTGGATGCCTCGGTGACGCCACTGATGCCGGCGGCGCAGCTCTGGGGGGCGGGCATGACCTGGACCTGGAACCCCCGCCGGATGATCTTCAACAAGGTCACCGACTGCGCCCAGGTGCTGGGGGATGGGACGACCCTCCCCATCGAGGACGACCGGCTCTACCGGGTGGTCACGGGGCTCTACTCCGGCCAGATGCTGGGGGCGGTAAACGGCAAGTCTTTCGGCATTCTTACCATTACCCCCAAGGATGCGGACGGGGTGCCGGTCACCAATTTTGAAGAACAGATCATCCGCACCTCCGGCGGCTCGGAGCTGAAGGAGTGGTACGCCTTGGCAGCCTACCTGCGCAGCATGGGCACGGTGGATCCGCGCTATGCCGCGCCCGAGGGGCGAAAGCTCTCCGCCCCCTCCTGGAACCCGGTCCAGCTTCTGAAAAACCCGAACCGAATCACCCTGGCGGCTCTGGCTGGGGTCCTGGCAGTACTCCTGCTGGCGGTCCGGCTCGTCCGCCGCGCCGCGGCGGGCGGAGGCAGGCGGCGCGGCCGCGGCCGATACCGGCCCTACCGGGGCAGATAAATGGGAAACACGCCTCTGTGCAAAACACAGAGGCGTGTTTCTGCCTCAGCCCTTGGGCCGGGGCTTGAAGATGAGAGCCACCAGGTAACCGAAGAAAATGGCGGCGGCGATGCCGCCTGCGGCGGCGGTGATGCCGCCGGTGAAGGCCCCCAGAAAGCCGTTTTCGGCCACGGCCTGGGCCACGCCCTTGGCCAGCAGGTAGCCGAACCCGGTGAGAGGGACGGTGGCGCCGGCGCCGCCCCATTCCACCACATATTTATAGAGGCCCAGACCACCCAGCACCACACCGGAGACCACATAGAGTACTAGGATCTTGGCGGGGGTAAGAGGGGTGCGGTCAATGAGGATCTGTCCGATGGCACACAGGATGCCGCCGCAGACAAAAGCCCGCAGATATTCCAGAAAGACGTCCATACGCTAACCCCCCTTCTGTGTGCTGATGGCCACGGCGTGGCAGATGCCGGGGACGCTCTCCCCCTGCATGGAGGAGGTGGGGGAGAGCAGTGCGCCGGTGCCGCAGAAGAGGAGGTTCTTCCATTTCCCCTCCCGCATCCCGTTGAGCAGGTAGCCGGTGAGGACGGCGGCGGAGCAGCCGCAGCCCGAGCCGCCGCAGTGGACGTCCTGCGCCTGGGCGTCGAAGATGAGGCAGCCACAGTCGTCGTAGTTGGTCAGGTCCACGCCGTCCTTCTGGAAGAGGTCCAGGACGATCTCTCTGCCCAGGCTGCCCAGATCGCCGGTGACGATCAGATCATAAAAAGACGGCGCGCGGCCGGTGTCGGAGAAGTGGGCGGTCAGGCTCTCGTAGGCCGCCGGAGCCATGGCGGCGCCCATGTTGTTGGCGTCACAGATGCCCTTGTCCACAATCTTACCCACGGTGGCGTGGGTGACATAGGGGCCGTCCCCCTCCCGGGCCAGCACCACCGCCCCCGCGCCGGTCACCGTCCACTGGGCCGTGGGGGTCCGCTGGCCGCCGTACTCCAGCGGGGTGCGGTACTGCCGCTCCGCGGAGCAGAAGTGGGAGGAGGCCATGGCGGCGCACCACTCCCCGAAACCGCCGTCCAGCATCATGGCGGCCAGCGTGAGGCTTTCCGCCATGGTGGAGCAGGCCCCGTAGAGGCCGAAAAAGGGGATGTCCTGCCCCCGGACGGCGAAGGAGGAGGCGATGCACTGGTTCAAAAGGTCTCCGGCGAAGATATAGTCCAGCGTGGCGGCGGACTGCTTGGCCTTGTCCAGGGCGTTTTGCAGCGCCATTCTCTGCATGGCGCTCTCGGCCTTCTCAAAGCTGGCCTCGCCAAAGGTGTCGTCCTGATTGATGAAGTCAAAAGAGGCGGACAGCGGCCCTTCCCCCTCCTTTTTGCCCACCACGTTGGCGTGGCCGGCGATGGAGGGCGGGTTTGCGAAGGCCACGGTCTGCCTGCCCAGTTTTTTCGTGGTCATGGTATCTCTCCTATGCTTCAGACTGGCAATAGTTTGAACAGTTTTCCGCAAAATATCAAAAGGCTTTTTGGCAGGGGACGTGCTGGTCAAAAGCTGGAAAATGAGGTATAATACTACTACTTGCATAAAGGAGAGAGCTGACATGGTGGAAGAGCCAAAGCTTACCCTTGCATATCTGTGTCCGGAGTGCCGGCAGCCGGTCCTCGCGGAAAAAACAGTGTTCTCCCTGGCCGCCGGACCCTCCAGCGTCCCCTGCCCCTGCGGAAAATCCGCGCTGAAGATCGACATGCTGGGCGACCATGTGAACCTGACGGTGCCCTGCCTGCTGTGCGAAAAGGAGCATTCGGTCTCCTGCTCCACCCACGCCTTCCTTCATGAAAAGGCGCTGGCTTTCGCCTGCGCCGCCTCGGGGCTGGACTGTTGCTACGTGGGAGAGGAGGGCGCCGTCTTTGCCGCCATGCGCCGCCTGGAGGAGACGGTGGACAAGCTGGAGGCCTCCGCCGGAGCCGAGGGCACCTTCCTGGACGACATCATCATGCACGAGGTTCTCTCTGAGCTCAGAGACATCGCCCAGCGGGGCGGCGTCTCCTGCACCTGCGGCTCCAGAGAGTGGAAGCTCCAGGTGAATTTCAGCTCGGTGGACCTTTCCTGCGCCCAGTGCGGCGCCGCCCTGCGCATTCCAGCCGCCACGGCGGACGACTTGGAGGATCTCTGCTGCAAAAACACCCTGGTCATCCGGGGAAGAAGCGGGAACTAGAGAGGAAGCGGAAGCGTGAGTGTTTTTTATGAGCGGAGCTTTCGGGTTGACTCCCGGGATGTGGACCCCTTCAACCAATGCCGCCCCTCGGCCCTGCTGGGCTATCTCCAGGAGGCAGCCACTGAGGCAGCCTGCGCGCTGCACGTCTCCCGGGAGGAGATGATCGACAAGTACCACGTGTTCTGGATGCTGGCCCGCATGTGGTACCGGCTGGACCGGCCGCTGTTTTGGGACGACACCGTCACGATCCGGACCTGGCACCGGGGGGACAAGGGCGCCTCCATGTACCGGGACTTCGACCTCTTCCGGGACGGCGAGCGCGTCGGGGAGGCGGTGAGCGTGTGGGTGCTGGCCGATCTGGACACCCACAAGCTGTTCCGGCTGAGCAATGTAATGGAGTTCCGGGATACCACCGGCGGCGAGCTGTGTAAGGACAAGACGCTGGGGCGGCTGCGGGTTCCCGTGGCGCTGCACCCGGCGGAGGAGCGGCCCATGCGCTACAGCGACGCCGACATCAACGGCCATGTCAACAATGTCCGCTATGCCGATTTTGCCTGCGACGCCCTGGACATGCAGCGGCTGGGGGCGGGGCGGCGCGTGTCCTCGCTCCAGATCGGCTATCTCAAGGAGTGCCGGCCGGGGGAGAAGCTGCACCTGCATACCGGCTTTCAGGACGGCACCCACTATGTCCGCGGCCAGGGGATCGAGGGAAAAGCCAGATTTGAGGCCGCATTGATCCTTTCCCCCCTTGACAAGCCCGGGGCCGGGGCGTAGAATAGGCGCAATATATTTTGACCCGGGGACAGCCCAGGATGCTTTTATCTGAGATAGAAAAGGAGTGGAGTCCATGATCAACACTGACGCCGCCAGCAAATTCGCCCGGCAGGGCCTGACCTTCGACGATGTGCTGCTCATCCCTGCAGAGAGCGACATCCTGCCCGCCGACGTAGACCTGCATACCCAACTGACCAAGAAGATCAAGCTCAATATCCCGGTGATGAGCGCCGCCATGGATACCGTCACAGAATCCCGCATGGCCATCGCCATCGCCCGGGAGGGCGGCATCGGCATCATCCACAAGAACATGTCCATCGGCCAGCAGGCCGAGCAGGTGGATATGGTAAAGCGCTCGGAGAACGGGGTCATCACCAACCCCTTCTGGCTGGCCCCCGGCCATACCCTGGCGGAGGCGGACGAGCTTATGGCCAAGTACCGCATTTCCGGCGTGCCTATCTGCGACCACGGCAGGCTGATCGGCATCATCACCAACCGGGACATGAAGTTTGAAGTGGATATGGACCAGCTCATCGACAACGTGATGACCAAGGAGAATCTGGTCACTGCTAAGGAGGGCACCACCCTGGAGGAGGCCAAGCAGATCCTCCGCCGCCACAAGATCGAGAAGCTGCCCATCGTAGACGACGAGTTCCGGCTCAAGGGCCTGATCACCATCAAGGACATCGAGAAGGCCACCGTGTACCCCAACTCCGCCCGGGACGAAAAGGGCCGCCTGCTGGTGGGTGCCGCCATCGGCGCCACCGACGACGTGCTGGACCGGGTGGCCGCTCTGGTGGAGGTAGGGGCCGATGTGCTGGCGCTGGACTCCGCCCACGGCCACTCCCACAACATCATCGAGTGCGTCAAGCGCATCAAGGCCCTCTATCCCGACGTGCAGCTCATTGCCGGCAACGTGGCCACCGCCGAGGGCACCCGCGCCCTCATCGAGGCGGGCGCCGACTGCGTGAAGGTGGGCATCGGCCCCGGCTCCATCTGCACCACCCGGGTGGTGGCCGGCATTGGCGTACCCCAGATCACCGCCGTCTATGATGCTGCCCAGGTGGCCGCCGAGTATGGCGTGCCCATCATCGCCGATGGCGGAATCAAGTATTCCGGCGACATCGCCAAGGCTCTGGCGGCCGGCGGTAACGTGGTCATGCTGGGCTCCCTGCTGGCGGGCTGCGAGGAGTCTCCCGGAGACACCGAGGTCTATCAGGGCCGCCAGTTCAAGGTCTACCGCGGCATGGGCTCTCTGGGAGCCATGGCCAAGGGCTCCAAGGACCGCTACTTCCAGCAGAACAACAAAAAGCTGGTACCCGAAGGCGTGGAGGGCCGCGTGCCCTTTAAGGGTCCCGTGGGCGAGACCATCTACCAGATGATGGGCGGCCTGCGCTCCGGTATGGGCTATACCGGCTGCGCCACCATCGGGGAGCTCCACAGCAAGGCCCAGTTCATGCAGATCACCAGCGCCGGCCTGAAGGAGTCCCACCCCCACGACATCTATATCACCAAGGAAGCGCCGAACTACACCCTCAATCCGTAAGACACAGCATAAGGGCCCGACCGTCGAAGGACGGCCGGGCCCGTTTGCATCCCGCTACCACGCGATGGAGGCGGAAAAGAGGCCGGGAAGGGTGCGCAGTAGCAGGGGAGAGAGCATAAGCAGGAGAAAGAGCAGCAGGAGTGCGGCCTCCTGGGGGCGCGGATAGCGCGCCGTCTCACCCAGCAGCTCCACCCGGAAGCCCAGGCCGCTGGCAGAGAGCATCCCGCTGTGGAGGGCGGGGCGGCGGCGGAGCCGTCGCATCCGGGCCAGCCGCACGATGGCCCCGGCGTAGGCCAGACCCTCCTCTTCGGGCAGCTTTTCCAGCACCTCCTGGTCCCGCAGGCATTCCAGGTCCTGCCGCAGCCGCCGGAAAGCGAATGGGATCAGGGGGTTGAACCACTGGATTGCCTGAAGAGCCACCAAAAGTAGGTTGAGGGCATTGTCCCGGTGCCGAAGATGGGTGAGCTCATGGGCGGCCACGCTGCGGCGCTCCTCCGGCGTAAGAGCCTCCCACTGCTCCCGGACCAGGATCAGCACGGGCCGCCGCCACCCGGCCAGACAGGGACAGGAGAGCTCCGGAAACCGCGCTTGGGAGACCACCCGGACCGCCGGGGGCTCAAGCACGAAGAGCTCCCGGGCGCAGCCGGTCACCAGGGCCGCGGTCTTTTCATCGGGGCGGTCCGCCCCGCGGAGCTTTTGCCGCAGCCGGAGATAGCCCGCCGCCGGCAGCAGCAGGGAGAGGGCCGCGCCGGCCAGCCAGACCAGCAGGACCGGCATGCCGTCCATCTCGTGGACGAAAAGGCCCCGGTTGGGGGACAGGGAGGCGAAAACGTGCAGCCGAAGCGCCCCGCTGGGCTGCCAAAAGGGGCCTCCGCCGTCGGAGACCAGGCGGCCCAGGGCCCTGAATGTAAAACAGACCGGGGGAAGGGCGTAGTCCGGCCCCACCCGGCCGACGAAGGTGAAGCCGGTGCCCCAGTGCATGGATGCCGGCAGCAGGAGCATGAGGGCCAGCAGGACATACCACAGGGCCATACGGGACAGGGACCGCAGCCGTCTGCCTGCCAGACGCCGCAGCAGGAGCAGGGGACAGAGGACCAGCGAGGCCAGCAGAGTGGCGTAGCACACCGCTACGAACCAGGTGGAGAGCGTGTAGGGCAGGCGGAGCCAGTCATTCATGCCGTCCGCCCTCCCTCCTTTTTTGCAGCAGTGCCTCCAGCCGGTCCAGCTCCTCATCGGAGATCTGCCCGCTGTCCATCAGCGTGGAGACCAGGCCGGACAGGGAGCCGCCAAAGACCCGGCTCAGCAGGTCGGCGGAACGGGCGCCCTCGCAGGAGCGCCGGTCCACCGCGGCCTCGTACCGAAAGGGGCGGGCCCCGCCGTGGACCGTCACCGCCCCCTTGCGGGACAGGCGGGTGAGCAGGGTATGGACTGTGTTTGGGGCCCAGGCGGACCCCCGGCGGCGAAGCTCTTCCACCAGCGTGGACAGGGGGACGGGCCCGGTGTGCCAAAGAGCCTCCAGGACCGCCCACTCGGAATCGGACAGACGTAGCATACGACACCTCACTCACCTACATTTGTAGGTTTGTTTGCCCGCATTATACACCTACATTAGTAGGTGAGTCAAGGGCTTTCCCTCTTTTCACGCGGGGTCTTTTTTGGTATACTGGGAACAAAAGAAAGGGGGAGGTCCCATGCTGAAGCTGCTGCTGGGCCGGGCGGGGTCCGGCAAGACCACCGCCATGCTCCGGGCGGCGGCCCGGAACGGCGGGGAGCGGCGACAGCTCATCCTTGTGCCGGAGCAGGCCAGCCACGATACCGAGCGGGCCCTGTGTGCCGTGGCGGGGAACCAGGTCTCCCTCTATGCCGAGGTGCTGTCCTTCACCCGGCTGGCCAGCCGGGTCTTTTCCCAGCCGGAGGTGGGCGGCGTGGCCGTCCCCACCCTGGACCCCGGCGGGCGGCTGCTGCTGATGTACGCCGCGCTGAAGTCGGTGTCCGGCCATCTGAGCGTCTATCAGCGCCCCTCCCGCAAGCCAGCTTTCCTGACTGGCCTGCTGGCCACATTGGACGAGTGCAAGCAGTATCAGGTCACTCCGGCGGCCCTGGCCGGGGCGGGGGAGGAGACCGGGGGCCGGGAGGGGGAGAAGCTGCGGGACCTGGGGCTCATCTTCGGGGCCTACGACGCCCTGGCCGCCCGGACCGCCGCCGACCCCCGGGACCGGCTCACCCGGCTGGCGGAGGGGCTGAAAAAGGGAGCTTACGCCGGCGGCATGGACGTGTATGTGGACGGCTTTACCGACTTTACGCCCCAGCAGGGGCTGGTGCTGCGGCAGCTTTTGGCGCAGGCCCGCAGCGTCACCGTGGCCCTCACCTGTGGAGCCTTGGACGGGGAGGGGGAGTCCGGCATCTTTGCCCCCGCCCGGCGGACCGCCGCCTTTCTGCTGCGGCTGGCAAAGGAGGCGGGGACCACGGTTGAGGCGGCCCATTGGACCGGACCGGGGGCCCCCCGAACGGCGGCTCTGGCCCATGTGGAGGCCCAGCTTTTTGCCGACGTGCCGGACGTGTCGCAGGAGCCCGCCCCGGCGGTGGAGCTCTTCCAGGCCGATTCCCCCCGGTCGGAGGTGGAGCGGACGGCGGCGGAGGTGCTGCGGCTGGTCCGGGAGGAGGGCTGCCGCTTCCGGGACATCGCCGTCACCGGCCGGGGCTTTGACGCCTATGCCCCGCTGGTGGAGGAGGTGTTCGGCCGCTACGGCATCCCCGTCTTTCTCGACGGCATGACCGACATCCTCCAGCGGCCGGTGTTCGCCGTGGTTACCGGGGCGCTGGACACGGTGGCGGGGGAGTACGCCTATGACGAGACCTTCCGTTACCTGAAGACCGGCTTGACCGACCTGGACCGGGACGATGTGGATGTGCTGGAAAACTACGTCCTCAAATGGGACCTGAAGGGGAGCCGCTGGACCCAGAGGGCCGACTGGACCATGCACCCCAGAGGCTACGGCTTTGCCTGGGAGGAGGAGGACCGGGCGGTCCTGGACCGGGTCAACGCCGCCCGGCGGCGGGTGACCGGCCCGCTGGAGACCCTGCGGAAGAACCGGGATCAGACCGGCCGGGGCCAGGCGACGGCCCTCTACCGCTTTTTGGAGGACATCGGCCTGCCGGACAAGCTGGCCGCCCGGTCGGAGACGCTGCGGCGGCGGGGCGAGCTCCAGCGGGCGGAGGAGGACCGGCAGCTCTGGGACATCCTGTGTGGCGGCCTGGAGCAGTGCGCCCGGCTGCTGGACCAGGCCCCCATGGAGCTGCCCGAGTTTGCCCAGCTTTTGAAGCTGGCGCTCTCCCAGTACGACGTGGGCTCCATCCCCGTGTCCCTGGACCGGGTGACCGCGGGCGAGGCGGCCCGGATGGGCAGCCGGGCGGTGAAGGCCCTGTTTCTGCTGGGGGCGGACGACTCCGCCATCCCCCAGACCGCCCCCGCCCCCGGACTGCTCACCGACGACGACCGGAGCCTGCTGTCCTCCTTCGGGCTGGAGCTCTCCCCCCGGCTGGCGGACAAGCTGGACCGGGAAATGACCATCGTCTATGAGGCCTGCGCCCGGCCTACGGAGCGGCTGACGGTGAGCTGGCCCGCCCGGGGGCCCCAGGGAGAGGAGCGGCGGCCCTCGTTCCTGGTGGGGCGGCTGCGGCTGCTGTTCCCCCACAACCGGACCGTAGAGGAGGGGAGCCTGAACGGGGCTTTCCGGCTCGCCGCCCCCCGGCCCGCCCTGGAGATGGCCGGCCGGTCGGCCCGGGTGCGCCGGGCGCTCTGCGCCCTGCCCGAGTGGCGGGAGCGGGTGGAGCGGCTGGAGCGGGCGGCGGAGCTGACCCGGGGCAGCCTGTCCCCGGCGGCGGTGTCCGCCCTGTACGGCCGGCGGGTGCCCATGTCCGCCTCCCGGATGGACAAGTACAAGTCCTGCCACTTTTCCTATTTCATGCAGTACGGACTGAAGGCCCGGGCCCGGCAGGCCGCCGGGTTCCAGGCCCCGGAGTACGGCACCTTCGTCCACTATGTGCTGGAGCATGTCCTTCAGGACGAGACCTGCCGGGGGACCGCGGACAAAAAGGCGGTGGAGAGCCGCATCAAGGCCATCATGGAGGACTACATCCGGGAGGAGCTGGGGGGCCTGGAGAACAAGACGCCCCGGTTCGTCTACCTCTTCCAGCGGCTGGTCCGCCCGGTGACCCAGGTGGTGCGCAACGTGCTGGACGAGCTGGCCCATTCCCAGTTCCAGCCCATCGACTTTGAGCTGGGCTTCGGCACGGGGGACGGTCTGCCCCCGGTGGAGCTCACCGTGGACGGCGTCACCGTCAGCGTGTCGGGCTTTGTGGACCGGGTGGACGGCTGGGTCCACGACGGGCGGCTCTACCTGCGGGTGGTGGACTACAAGACGGGCCGGAAGTCCTTTGACCTGACGGAGATCTGGAACGGCCTGGGGCTCCAGATGCTGCTTTACCTCTTCACGCTGGAGGAGAAGGGGGCGGAGCGCTACGGCCGTGAGACGGTCCCCGCCGGGGTGCTGTACCTGCCCGCCCGGGAGGCGGTGGTCCAGGGCAGCCGGTCCATGGACGAGGTCCAGCGGCGCAGGGAGGCCGACGCCGAGCTCAAGCGCCGGGGGCTGGTGCTGGACGACCCCGAGGTGGTGGAGGCCATGGAGCCTCTGGGCCCGGAGGGGGCGCGGTTTCTGCCCCTGCGGGTCAGCGCCCGGACCGGAGCGATCTCAGGCGACGCGCTGGTGTCGGCGGAGCGGCTGGGGCGGCTGAAGATCCACACCCAGCGCATCCTGGAGGAGATCGGCCGGGAGCTGGCCGCGGGCAGCATCGCCGCCGACCCCTTCTGGCGGGGACCGGAGAAGAACGCCTGTCTCTACTGCGATTACGCCGCCGCCTGCCACTTCGAGGAGGGCCGGGGCGGGGACTGCCGCCGGTATCTGCCGAACCTGGACGGCAAGGCGTTCTGGGCGTCGATAGAGGGGCGGTCAGACCCAGGGCAAGCTGCGCCCCCAGGCGGAGGCCGCGGATAAAGGCCTGGTCCTCCAGGACGCCGAAAAGCCGGACCACCTCGGACCAGTAGGCGTCCAGAAAGTCCATGGAGCAGGTCCGCAGAAGCTCCTGGTGATAGCGGTCCACGGCCTGGAGCCTGGCGTGGTATTCCGGGGGCGTATCCTAGGGGAAGAGCTCGTTGAGCCGTAAGAGGTCAAACATATGAATCACCGGCACACGGGATAAATATCGTGTTAAGCGGAGAGAGAAAATGAGGAAGTTTGGACAACGGCTGAAGCAGTTACGCAATGACAGAGTTGAGAAACAGAAGGACCTTGCAGAATTATTGGAATGTTCTGTGCGTCATTATCAGGCGATTGAAGCCGGAACGATCAATATTCCGAGCAAAAAACTGGAATTGCTGGCGGACCATTTTGAGGTATCCATGGACTATTTAGTTGGCCGCACGGACGATCCCCAACTGCATCAGTTGGACGAATAGGAGGCGTTACACATGTCCTTTCCCCTGACCACGCAGCAGCGCGCCGTGGTGACCGACCGGGGCGGCTGCCTGCTGGTGGCCGCCGCCGCCGGTTCCGGCAAGACCCGGGTGCTGGTGGAGCGGCTCCTGTCCCGGGTGGAGGACGAGGGGCTGGACATCGACCGCTTTCTGGTCATCACCTACACCAAGGCCGCCGCCGCCGAGCTGCGCGGGCGCATCGTGGACGAGCTGGCCGCCCGGCTGGCGAAAAAGCCCGGCGACCGCCATCTGCGGCGGCAGGCCACCCTGGTCTACAAGACCCAGATTTCCACCATCCACGCCTTCTGCGCCCAGCTCCTGCGGGAGTGCGGCCACCTGCTGGACCTGGAGGCGGACTTCCGCCTCTGCGACGAGGGGGAGGCGGGGGTGCTGCGACTCCGGGCCATGGACGACCTGCTGGAAAGGCGGTATGAGACCATCGGGGAGGACCCGGATTTCGCATTGCTGGTGGACACCCTGTCCGCCGGGCGGGACGACAGCCGGCTGGTGCAGATCGCTCTGGACATCTACGGCAAGGTCCAGGCCCACCCCGACCCCTCCGCCTGGCTGAGGGAACAGCTTGCCGCCTTCGACCTGTCCGGGACGGCGGACGCGGGGGAGACGGTGTGGGGCCGGCTGCTGCTGGCCGACGCCGCACGGCAGGGGCGGTACTGGCAGGGCCGGATGGCCCACGCCCGGGAGCTGTGCGCGGGGGACGAGAAGCTGGAGCGGGGCTACGCCCCCAGCCTGTCCGCCACGGTGGAGGGCCTGGGGGCCTTTGCCGCGGCGGCGGAGGCGGGGTGGGACCGGGCGGCGGCATTGTCGGAGATCCCGTTCCCCAAGCTGGGGGCGGTGCGGAGCTGCGGCGATCCCATGGCCCAGGAGCAGATCAAGGCCATCCGAGAGAAATGCAAAAAACGGATGGGAAAGCTCCGGGAGCTGCTCCAGGACTCCAGCGCCGACCTGTTGGCCGACATGGCCCTGGTATGGCCGGCGGTGCGGGGGCTGTTCGCCCTGGTGGAGGACTTCTCCGCCGCCTATACTGCCGAAAAGCGCCGCCGGAGCCTGCTGGATTTTGCCGATCTGGAGCACCTGGCGGTGGCCCTGCTGACGGAGGACGGGGCCCCCACCGAGCTGGCGGAGCAGTGGAGCGCCCGCTTCGACGAGGTGATGGTGGACGAGTACCAGGACACCAACGAGGTGCAGAACGCCATCTTTCAGGCTGTCTCCGGCGGCGGGCGGAAGCTCTTCCTGGTGGGGGACGTGAAGCAGTCCATCTACCGCTTCCGCCTGGCCGACCCCACCATTTTTTTGGAGAAGTACCGCACCTTCCGGCCCGCGGGAGAGGCGGCGGAGGGGGAGCCCCGCCGCATCCTGCTGACCCGGAACTTCCGCTCCCGGCCCCAGGTGCTGGAGGGGGCCAACGACCTGTTCCGCGCCCTGATGTCCCGGGAGTTCGGGGAGATGGACTACGGCCCGGATGAGAGCCTCTATCCCGGCGCGGCCTTCCCGGGGGATGAGGCGGACTACGCGGTGGAGCTGGACGCCATCGACCTGTCCGGCGGCGGAGACGGTGAGGACGGCGGGGAGAGCGAAACGCCCGCCCGGGACCTGCTGGAGGCCCGGTTCGTGGCCCGGCGGGTCCGGGAGCTGCTGGACGAGGGCTTCCAGGTCTCCGATGGGGGGGGGGGGCTGCGCCCGGTGCGGTGCGCCGATATCGTGGTGCTGCTGCGCTCCCCCAATACCGTGCTGCGCCACTATGCCCGGGCCTTCGGGGAGCGGGACATCCCCTGGGAGGCCGAAGGGGGCGAGGATTTTTTTGCCTCCACCGAGGGGAACGTGGCCCTGTCCCTGCTCCAGATCATCGACAATCCGCGGCAGGACGTGGCCCTGCTCTCGGTGCTGCGCTCCCCAATCTGCGGTTTCACCGCCGACCGGCTGGCCCTGCTGCGGGGCGCGGACGGAAAGACGGACTTCTACGGCTGCCTGCTGCTGGGGGCGGAGCGGGGGGAGGCCGACTGCCTGGCCTTCCTGAAGAAGCTGGACGAGCTGCGGGACCTGGCGGGGGAGTTGAGCTGCCACCAGCTTTTGTGGCAGGTCTACGACCGCACCGACCTGCTGGGGGTCTTCGGCGCCATGGGAGACGGGGAACGGCGGCGGGGCAACCTGCTGGCGCTGGCCCAGTGTGCCCGACAGTTCGAGGAGGCCGGCCACAAGGGGCTGTTCGGCTTCCTTACCCACCTGGCCCGGCTGCGGGAGAACGGGGAGACCCTCACCGCCGCCGCCACCGGCCGGGAGGGGGCGGGGGTGCGCCTGATGAGCATCCACAAGTCCAAGGGGCTGGAATTCCCGGTGGTCATCCTGGCCGGGCTGGCCAGAAGGTTAAACCGGGAGGATATGCAGAAGCCCATGCTCTTCCACCCCAAGCTGGGGGTGGGGCCCAAGGGCCTGGACCGGGAACGGATGGTGGAGTTCACCACCCTGGCCCGGAAGGCGGTGGCCAGGCAGTTGGAGGGAGAGATGATGGCTGAGGAGCTGCGGCTGCTGTACGTGGCTGTCACCCGGGCCAAGGAGAAGCTGATCCTGTCCTGCGCCCTCACCGGAGGGGCCCGGGAGCTCCAGCGCCTGGCGGGGGACGCAGGCTGTCCCGTGGAGCCCCAGGCCCTGCTGGCCACCCAGAGCGTGGGCCAGTGGGTGCTGCTCTGTGCCCTGGCCAGGCCCGACGGGGAGGCCCTGCGGCGGGCGGCGGAGTGCTATGTGGATGTGACCGCGGCCCTGTGCGGCCCCGCCTGGGACATCCGGTGGGTGGACGGCGGACCGCTGTTCCAGGCCCCGGGCCGGCGGTCTAGCCGGCAAGAAGGACCGGAAGCGGACCTGGCGGCGGCGGACCGGGGGCTGGCGGAGCGCCTGGCCTGGACCTATCCCCACGCCGCCGACGCGGACATCCCCTCCAAGCTGACCGCCACCCAGCTCAAGGGCCGGGCCCTGGACGAGGAGGTGCGGGAGGGCGCCGGACCGGCAACGGAGCCCTCCGCCGCGCCGGCGCCTTTTGGCCGGCCCCGGTTCGCCGCCGAGGAGCTGGGCCTCACCGCCGCCCAGAAGGGTACCGCCCTGCACCTGGCGATGCAGTACCTGGATTTTGAGCGGGCAGGCACGCGGGAAGGGGCGGCGGAGGAGATCCGGCGGCTGGTGAACCGGGCCCTCCTCACCCCGGAGCAGGGCGAGGCGGCGGACCCGGCGCGTATTGCCGCCTTCTTTGCCTCGGACCTGGGTCGGGAGCTGATGGCCTCCACCAGCCTCCACCGGGAGTATAAATTTTCCATTCTGGTCCCGGCGGCGGACTATTACGCCCAGGCCGGGGCGGGGGAGAAGGTGCTGCTTCAGGGCGTGGTGGACTGCTGGTTTGAAACGCTGGAGGGCATCACCGTGGTGGACTTTAAGACCGACCGGGTGACGGAGCAAACCGTTCTGGCCCGGGCGGAGGAGTACCGGCCCCAGCTCATGGCCTACAGCCGGGCGCTGGAGGAGGTCACCGGGCGGCGGATCGTCCGCCGGGTCCTGTGGTTTTTCCGGCTGGACCGGGCGGTGGAGGTGTGAAATTTTACGGGCAAAATGCAAAAAAACAGTTGCATTTTCTGGGAGCCTATGCTATTATACTAGTTGCGTTTGTGCGCATATCCCCGGGGAGAAAGAGGTGAACGAAAATGAAGGAAGGCATCCATCCCAACTACCAGCAGACCACCATCAAGTGCGCCTGTGGTAACGTGATCGAGACCGGTTCTACCAAGAAGGACATTAAGGTGGAGGTTTGCTCCAAGTGTCACCCCTTTTTCACCGGCAAGCAGAAGATGGTGGATACGGGCGGACGTGTCAGCCGCTTCAACAAGAAGTTTGGTCTGGACCAGAAGTAAGATTGCAGCTTTTTGGACCCGTGCCGGTTTCGGCGCGGGTCCTTTCGCATATACTGAAAGCATCTGTGAACGGGAGGAAAAGTCATGCTTGAGAGAATCGACGTCAAGACCCTGGATCAAAATGTATGTTCCCTGATCGGGGACCAGTGGATGCTGATCACCGCCGGAACGCCCGAGAGATGCAACACCATGACGGCGAGCTGGGGGGGCCTTGGAGTGCTGTGGGGGACCAATGTGGCCACCTGCTACATCCGGCCCCAGCGGTACACCAGGGAGTTTGTGGAGCGGGAGGCCTACTTCACGCTGGCCTTTTTCGGTGAGGAGCACCGCAAGGCGCTGGCCCTCTGTGGGGCCAGGAGCGGCCGGGACATCGACAAGATAAGGGAATGCGGCTTTACGGTAGCCGCCGGAGCGGGAAACGCGCCCTATTTCGAGGAGGCCGAGCTGGTGCTGGTCTGCCGCAAGTTGTACTGGCAGGACATGGACCCCGCCCACTTCCTGGACCCCGGGATTGATGGCAAGTGGTATCCGGACCAGGATTATCACCGGATCTATATCGGCGAGATTGTGGAGTGTTTGAAAAAGGTCTGACGTCCGGATGGAATACGGCGGACGCTGAGGCAACGGAGGATGTATGGCAGAGAATACGACGGAAGTAAAAGTCAATCAGGCGGTGCTGGTGGGGCTTAATTCTCCAGCCCTGGACCGGGAGGAGACCGCCACGGAGCGCTCTATGGAGGAGCTCGCCGCCCTGCTGGAGACGGCGGGGGGCGGGTGCGTGGGCACGGTGCTCCAGAACAAGGATACCCCCGATCCCAGGACCTTCATCGGGGAGGGCAAGGTGGCGGAGGTCAGGGAGCTGGCCACCGCCCAGGGGGCCGACATGGTGATCTTTGACAACGCCCTGTCTCCCTCCCAGCAGCGGGTGCTGTCCGAGGAGCTGGGAGTGTCCGTCATGGACCGTTCCGCCCTCATCCTGGACATCTTTGCCCAGCGGGCCCGCACCAAGGAAGGCCGCCTTCAGGTGGAGCTGGCGCAGTACAAATACCTGCTTCCCCGCCTCACCGGCATGTGGGGCCACCTGGTGCGGCAGACCGCCTCCGGCGGGAAATCCCCCATCGGCACCCGCGGCCCCGGTGAGACCCAACTGGAGACGGACCGGCGGCACATCCGCAAAAAGATTGCCAAGCTGGAGGAGGACCTGGAGCAGGTCCGGCGGGTGCGGGGGGTGCAGCGGGAGCGCCGCATCAAAAACGAGGTGCCGGTGGTGGCCATCGTGGGCTATACCAATGCGGGCAAGTCCACGCTGCTCAACAAGCTGACCGGATCGGATATCCCCGCCAATGACCGGCTGTTCGATACGCTGGACACCACCACCCGCACCCTGGAGATCTCTGACACCTGCACGGTGCTCATCTCTGACACGGTGGGCTTTATTTCCAAGCTGCCCCACCACCTGGTGGAGGCCTTCAAGGCCACCCTGGAGGAGCTGTCCTTTGCCGATCTGCTGCTCCACGTCATCGACGGCTCCAATCCCGAGTGGCGGCAGCAGGCCGAGGTGGTGGACGCCCTCATCCGGGAGCTGGGGGCGGAGCAGACCCCCCGCATCGAGGTATTTAACAAAGCCGACCGGTACACCGGGGATATCCTCCCCCACGGGGAGGATATCGTCACGGTGTCAGCCCGGACGGGGACAGGGCTGGACCAGCTCATCGCCAGGATCGGCAAGCGGCTGGACGCCGGCGCCCACAAGGTTATCCTCCGCCTGCCCTACAGCCAGGGCGGGCTGGTGGACATGCTCTATCGGGAGGCTAAGGTGGAGGCGGTGGAATACGGGGAGACCATTCAGGTCACCGCCGTCTGCACCCCCAAGGTCCTGGGCCAGGTGGAGGAATTTGTATGGAACGATTAGAGACGCCCCGGCTCATCCTGCGGCCCTTCGAGGATCGGGACGCCGCCGATGTGTTCGAATATGGCCGGGACTCCCGGGTGGGTCCCGCCGCCGGATGGCAGCCCCACCGGGACCAGGCCGAGAGTCTGGCGATCATCCGCACCGTCTTTGCCCAGCCCGGCGTGTTCGCCCTGGAACTGAAGGAGAACGGCAAGGTGATCGGGTCCGCCGGCTATGTGGGCAGGCACCAGACCCTGCTGCCCGGTCCGGACAACGAGATCGGCTACGCCATGAGCCCGGCCTGCTGGGGCCGGGGCCTCATGCCAGAGGCCGTCCGGGAGATCCTGCGCTACGGTTTCGAGGACCTGGGCCTCAACGCCCAGTGGTGCGGCCATTACGATTTCAACGACAGGTCCCGCCGGGTGGTGGAGAAGTGCGGTTTTCGCTACCGCTTCACCGAGCAGACCTGGGTGGAGCTGATGGGAGAGGAACGCACCGAGCTCCACTATGCCCTGACCAGGGAGGAGTGGCAGGCTCTATGACGGAATATTACATCCCAACCCGCGCCTCAGAGACGGAATTTACGGAGAAGCGCTCCCGCTTCCTCGGACATGTCTGGCGGGTGGAGAGCGAAGCGGAGGCCCGCGCCCGCATTGAGGAGATGAAGAAGCGTCACTACGATGCCCGCCACAACTGCTGGTGCTACCGGCTGCGGGAGGGGGGCGTGGAGCGCTACTCCGACGACGGGGAGCCCCAGGGCACCGCCGGCCAGCCCATGCTCAACGTGTTCCAGCGGGAGGAGGTCACCAACGTAGTGTGCGTGGTGACCCGCTATTTCGGCGGTATCCTGCTGGGGGCAGGGGGACTGGTCCGCGCTTATACGCAGAGCGCCAAGGACGCTCTGAATGCCGCCGGCATCTCGGTGGTCCGCCGGTGGACTCAGGTGACTCTGACCGTGCCTTACAGCCTGTTCGAGCGGGTAAAGCTGGAGGCGGAGAGCCTGGGCGGCGTCCTGGGGGAACCGGAATACGCCGCCGAGGTGACCATGCCCGTGCTGCTTCCAGAGGAAAAGGTAAAAACCTTTACACAGCGTATCACCGAGATCACAGCCGGCGGCGTGGTCCCGGCAGTTACCGGGGAACGCCTCAAGGATGTGCCCCGGTAAAAAGAACCGCAGAAATATGAATTTTCTGTGAAATTTTGAAAAGAGGCAGGATTTCTTCCGCCCTGCGGTGTATATAACAGCAGACCCGACTCAGACCCAAACAAGGGAGGCGGAACACCTTGACAGTGAGAGAGCGGCGCGAAGCGCTGGAGCAGCAGATCCTATCCCCCTATGCCTGCCGGTCGGTGGATTCCAGGGGACGGCAGCGCCCGGCGGAGCCCTGCCCGGTCCGGACCTGCTTCCAGCGGGACATCGACCGGATCATCCACTCCAAGGCCTTTCGGCGGCTGATGCACAAGACGCAGGTCTTTCTCCAGCCCGAGGGGGATCACTACCGTACTCGCATGACCCACACCATCGAGGTGGCCCGCATTGCCCGGACCATGGCCCGGGGCCTCCAGCTCAACGAGGACCTGACGGAGGCCGCCGCCTTTGGCCACGACCTGGGGCACACCCCCTTCGGTCACGCCGGCGAGCGGGTCCTCGACGAGATTATGCCGGAGGGCTTCCAGCACAACGTCCAGTCCCTGCGGGTGGTGGACCGGCTGGAGCAGGACGGCGACGGCCTTAACCTGACCTACGAGGTGCGGCGGGGCATCCTGTGCCACACCGGGCCAGACACGGCCGAGACCCTGGAGGGCCGGCTCCTGCGGCTGGCCGACAAGATCGCCTATATCAACCACGACATTGACGACGCCATGCGGGGAGGCATCATCTACCCCATGGATATCCCCCTGGAGATCTCCAACGTGCTGGGCTTTACCCATTCCGAGCGGATCGACACCCTGACGGTGGACATCATCGAGTCCAGCGCCGGGACCGGGGAGATCCGGCAGTCCACCGCCTGCCGGGAGGCCATGCACAATCTGCGGGAGTTTATGTTCGAGGCGGTCTACCGCAACCCGGTGGCCAAGGGCGAGGAATCCAAAGCCCAGGACATGCTGCGGCGTCTGTTTGAATACTATAGAAAAGACCCGGACAGGCTGCCCCCTGAGTTCCAGGATATCCGGGAACGGGAGGGCGTGGAGCGGGCCGTCTGCGACTACATCGCCGGAATGACGGACAACTATGCGGTGGAAAAGTTCTCTCTGGCCTTTATACCCGTGTCCTGGTCAGTCAAGTAAAGGAAAAAACCGTGACAGTGCTTTCTAGGTATAGCCCTGTCAAAGTTTGGTAAAGATACGACAAAGGGGGGACATCCTTGGCCATTCCGGCGCAATTCATCGACGAGCTTACCGCCCGGTGCGACATCGCCGACGTGGTGGCCGACTATGTGTCTCTGACGCCCAAGGGGGGAAGCCTTTGGGGCCTGTGCCCCTTCCACGGGGAGAGAACCCCGTCATTCCATGTGGTGCCGGAGAAGCAGATCTACCACTGCTTCGGCTGCGGCAAGGGCGGCGGCGTCATCAACTTCGTCATGGAGATCGAAAATCTTCCTTTTCCCGATGCGGTGCGCCTGCTGGCCAAGCGGGCGGGTCTGGAGGTGCCGGAGGAGCGGGGGAGCGCCGACCTCCGCAAGAAGCGGGAGCGGCTGCTGGCCCTGAACAAGGAGGCCGCCCGCTACTTTCATGAGACCCTCCGGTCGTCGGGCGGCCGGGCGGGGGCGGAGTACCTCTTTGAAAAGCGGCGGCTGTCCAAGGGCACGGTCACCCGCTTCGGCCTGGGTATGGCTCCCGACGGATGGGACAACCTCATCCGGGCCATGGGGGAGAAGGGCTATGACAAGAGCGACCTGCTGGACGTGGGGCTGGTGGTCAAGAGCAAGGAGGGCCGGGTCTACGACCGCTTCCGCAACCGGGTTATGTTCCCCATCATCGACCTGCGGGGGGACGTGATCGGCTTCGGCGGCCGAGTGCTGGACGATGGCACGCCCAAATACCTCAACTCACCGGACACGGTGGTGTTCAACAAGGGCCGCAACCTCTTTGCCCTTAACATCGCCAAGCGCACCAAGCTGGGGCGCATCATCCTCACGGAGGGCTACATGGACACCATCTCCCTGCACCAGGCGGGCTTCGACTGCGCGGTGGCCTCTCTGGGCACCGCCCTGACCCCGGACCACGCCCAGCTTCTGGCCCGGTTTACCAAGGAGGCGGTCATCGCCTACGACGGCGATGGGGCGGGGGTCTCGGCGGCCCAGCGTGCCATCCCCATCTTGGAGAAGACGGGCATCCAGGTCAAGGTCCTGCGGATGCAGGGGGCCAAGGACCCGGACGAGTATATCAAGTCTTTCGGCCGGGAGGCCTTTGCCCGGCTGCTGGATCAGAGCGAGAACCACATCGACTACCGCATCCGGCAGATCCGGCAGAAGTACGATCTGACCGACGACGCCCAGAAGGTGGAGTTCCTGCGGGACGCGGCGGGGCTGGTGGCCTCGCTGGCCCGCCCGGTGGAGCGGGAGGTCTACGGCGCCCGCTGCGCCCAGGCGGCGGGTATCTCTGCCGAGGCCATGGCCCAGGAGGTCAAGCGGGAGCTGTCCCGCCGGCTGAAGAAGGAGAAGAAGCAGCAGGAGCGCCGGGACCTGTCCCCGGCCCTCCAGCTCCAGCCCAGGGAGCGGGCCATGCGGTACGAGAACATCCGCTCCGCTCGGGCGGAGGAGGGGGTCCTGCGGCTCGTTCTGCTGGACCCGGAGCTGCTGAAGCGGGCGGAGCGCCTGGGGCCGGAGCAGTTCTCCGCACCGCTGCTGGCGCGGGTGTTCACCCTGCTGCGGGAGCGCTGGAGCGCCGGGCTGTCTGTAAGCCTTCCCGCCCTGGCGGGGGAGCTGGAGCCCGGTGAGATGAGCCATCTGACCGGTGTGCTGAACCAGCCGGAGTCCCTGCAGAATGCCGAGGAGGCCATGGGGGACTACATAGAGATCATAGAGACCGAAGCCGCCAAGCGGGCGGGGGACGGCAGAGCCGACCCCCTTCTGGTGATGCGGGAGAAATACCGAGAGAAAAAAGGGTACGGAGGATGCATCCATGAGTGAAAAGAAAGTGATCGCCAAGACCACGGGGGATCAAAAGCCCCAGATGACCAGCGAGGAGAAGATCGAAGCCGGCAAGGCGGAGCTGATGAAGGTGGTCGAGGGCGTTTCCGGTGCGGAGAAGGTAGCCGAGCTGCTGGAAAAGGGCAAGAAGAAGGGTAAGCTGACCTCCGGCGAGCTCATGGACGTCCTGGAGGATATGGACCTGGACTCCGAGCAGATGGACAAAATCTACGACGCCATGGAGAACATGGGCATCGACACGGCAGGAGAGGACTATCTGCCCGAGCTGGCCGAGGACGTGATGCCCCCCATCGAGGAGATCGAGGAGATTCCCGAAGAGGAGATCGTGGACCCCAATACCCTGGTGGACTCCTTCGGCATCGACGACCCGGTGCGCATGTACCTCAAGGAGATCGGCAAGGTCAATCTGCTGACCCCTGAGGAGGAGATCGAGCTGGCCCAGCATATGGGGGCCGGCGACGCCGCCAAGGAGCAGATGGAGGAGATCGGGAAGGCACGGGAGAACGGGGAAGAGGTGTCCCTCACGCCTGAGGAAGAGGCCGCGCTGAAGAAGGCCATCAAGAAGGGGGAGGCGGCCAAGCAGCGGCTGGCCGAGGCCAACCTCCGTCTGGTGGTCTCCATCGCCAAACGGTACGTGGGACGGGGAATGCTCTTTCTGGACCTCATTCAGGAGGGCAACCTAGGCCTCATCAAAGCCGTGGAGAAGTTCGACTACACCAAGGGCTATAAGTTCTCCACCTATGCCACCTGGTGGATTCGGCAGGCCATTACCCGGGCCATCGCCGACCAGGCCCGCACCATCCGCATCCCTGTCCATATGGTGGAGACCATCAACAAGGTCATCCGGGTCTCCCGCCAGCTCCTTCAGGAGCTGGGGCACGACCCCACCCCGGAGGAGATCTCGGAGGAGATGAACATGCCGGTGGACAAGGTGCGGGAGATTCTCAAGATTGCCCAGGAGCCCGTCAGCCTGGAAACTCCCATCGGGGAGGAGGAGGACTCCCATCTGGGCGACTTTATCCCCGACGAGGACGCCTCCGAGCCCTCCGAGGCCGCCAGCTTCACCCTGCTCAAGGAGCAGCTTGTGGATGTGCTGGGCACTCTGACGCCCCGGGAGGAGAAGGTGCTCAAGCTGCGCTTCGGCATTGAGGACGGCCGCACCCGCACCCTGGAGGAAGTGGGCAAGGAGTTCAACGTCACCCGGGAGCGCATCCGTCAGATCGAGGCCAAGGCCTTGCGGAAGCTCCGCCATCCCTCCCGCTCCAAGAAGCTCAAGGACTTTTTGAACTGAGGTGCCGGACCATGGTGGAAGTGAAATTTTTTGACCAGGCGCTGGACAGCGACCTGACGTTCGCGGTGATTGCCGCCCGCTATGAGGATCGGTGGCTGCTCTGCCGCCACAGGGACCGGCAGACCTGGGAGATGCCCGGAGGCCATCGGGAGCCGGGGGAGAGCATCTACCAGACCGCCCAGCGGGAGCTGCTGGAAGAGACGGGGGTGGCCGAGTGCCAACTTGAGGCGGTCTCGGCCTACGGGGTCTACACCGAGGACGGGCAGCGCACCTACGGCGGGCTATTTTTCGCGGAGGTGGAGGAGCTGGGCCGTCGGCCGGAGGGCTCTGAGATTGCGGAGAACCGCCTGATGGAGGGCCTGCCGGAGCATCATATGACCTATCCGGACATCCAGCCCGTGCTGCTGCAGCGCGTCCAGCAGTGGCTGGAGGAGGGGAATTACCGTCCCCTGCTGGAGGATTTATTCGAGCAGTTATATTGAACAGGCAGGAAAAAAGACTGCGGAGCCGGCTCCGCAGTCTTTTTCCTTCATATCAGTTTCACACCGTTGTTGGCCTCTTACCGACTGATCAGGGACCAGCACGGGAGTCAGCCTTTTTTGCAAGTCGGCCTATTGCTTGGCAGTGACCGCCCGGTTAATGGCGGAGAGAATGCCGCGCAGCGGGGCCAGGTTGATGTTGTGGTCCACGCCTACGCCGAAGATGTCCTGCCCCTGTGCGTCCCGGAGCTGGATATAGGCCACGGCCATGGAGTCGGAGCCGGCCTGAATGGCGTGCTCCTTGTAATCCACGAAGGTGAAGCGGTCCATTTTCTGGCCGTGAATGGCGTTGAAGAAGGCGTCGATGGGGCCGTTGCCCTCGCCGCAGACCTCAAAGACGGTCTCTTTGTGCCGCAGCGTGCCACGGAAGACCACGTGAGACCGGCCCTGCGCGTCCGCCGTCTCCTGGAAAGCGTGCCGGAGCAGCGTGTAGGGGCTGCTGATGTCCACATAGGCGTGTTGGAACAGCTCAAAGATGCGCTGAGGCTGGAGCTCCGTCCCGACCCGGTCGGTCTCCACCTGGACAATGTGGCCGAACTCGGCATGCATGGCTTTGGGCAGGTCGTAGCCGAAGCTCTGCTGCATCACGAAGGCGGCGCCGCCCTTGCCGGACTGGCTGTTGATGCGGATGATGGGCTCGTACTGGCGGCCCACGTCGGCGGGGTCGATGGGGAGATAGGGAATCTCCCAGAGCGGAGACCGGTTCTCCTTCCGGTACTGCACGCCCTTGTTGATGGCGTCCTGATGGGAGCCGGAGAAGGCGGTGAAGACCAGCTCGCCGGCGTAGGGCTGCCGCTCGCCCACCTTCATCTTGGTGCAGCGCTCGTATACCGTACGGATGCGGTTGATGTCGGAAAAGTCCAGGCCGGGGTCCACGCCCTGGGTATACATGTTCATGGCCAGCGTGATCATATCCACGTTGCCGGTGCGCTCGCCGTTGCCGAAAAGGGTGGCCTCGATGCGCTCGGCCCCGGCCAGCATGCCCAGCTCGGCGGTGGCCACCCCCTCGCCGCGGTCATTGTGGGGGTGCAGGGAGATGACGGCGCAGTCCCGGCTGGGGAGCTTGTTGATGAAGTACTCGATCTCGTCGGCAAAGTAGTTGGGCATGCAGTTCTCCACGGTGGAGGGCAGATTCAGGATGACCTTGTTCTCCGGCGTGGCGCCCAGCTCTTCCAGCACCCGCTGGCAGATGTAGACGGCGTTGTCCATTTCGGTGCCCATAAAGGACTCCGGGGAGTACTGGTAGCGCAGGTTGGTGCCGGAGCGGATGATGGGCTCGGACAGCGCGCGGATGAGCCGGGCAGCGTCCACGGCGATCTGAGTGACGCCCTCCATATCGGTGTGGAAGACCACCTTGCGCTGGAGGGTGGAGGTGGAATTGTAGAAGTGGAGGATGACGTTTTTGGCGCCCGCCATGGCCTCGAAGGTCCGCTGGATCAGGTGGGGCCGGGCCTGGACCAGCATCTGGATGGTCACGTCGTCGGGGATGTGACCGCCCTCGATGAGGGTGCGGAAGAACTGGAACTCCGTCTCGGAAGCGGAGGGAAAGCCCACCTCGATCTCCTTCACGCCGATGTCTACCAGGGTGTGGAAGAGTTCCAGCTTTTCTTCCACGTTCATGGGGTCGATGAGGGCCTGATTGCCGTCCCGCAGGTCCACGGAGCACCAGACGGGAGGAGCGGTAATCTGCTTGTCGGGCCAGGTCCGGCGCTCCATTTGGATGGGAACGAAGGGGATGTACTTTTCAGCGGGATTTTTGAGCATGGGAAACAGCCTCCAGTCTTTTTGAGTGGCCGGGAGGGATGCAAAAACGCCCCCGACCGTTGTTACGGTCAGGGGCGTATGATACGCGGTACCACCCTGATTCGGCCGCCGGTCACCCGGACAGCCCTCGTCAGCCTCCAACAAGGCCTTGGCCGGTAACGGGGCCGGACGTCCCGCCCTACTCGCGTTCAGGCGGACAGCTCAGGGGCCAGTATGCACCTGGAATCACCGCGCCGGTTCGCACCCACCACCGGCTCTCTGAGCGGGACGCACAGGTCTTGTTCCCTTCCTCGCTTTTGCTAATCTAATATTGCTCCATATTATAAAAGAATGCCGGGCCTTTGTCAAGAAAAAATCCGGCAAATAATTTTGCAAAAAAACTTGACAAATGGAATTGTTTTGGTATAATAAATCCTGCGCCTGCGATAACGGGCGCGATACAGCGGGATTGTGTAAGGGTAGCACGACAGACTCTGACTCTGTTTGTGAGGGTTCGAATCCTTCTCCCGCTGCCACCAAAACCCTGAAGCCGCAAAGGCTTCAGGGTTTCTTGTATAATGGAAAACCACTGGCTAGGCCAGCGGGTTAAAAGAGACTACGGCGATAGGTATGAGAAAGAAACTCCCTATAGTGTTTACACCAAAGCATCGCAGGAAAGTATTTTACCAAGAAAAGCGAGTGGGAATAAGATGCCCGACAGGCCACATCTTTTGACGGGGCCAGCAGCGTTTGAGTCGCGGAAAAAGGAGAAGAGAGCCATATGAAATGGATCAGAAGAAATGGACCGGGTATCCTGGTCTGCCTGTGTATCGCCGTTCCCGCCTGGTTTTTGGGGAGAACCTTTGAGGTGGTGGGAGGGCCGGTATTCGCCATCCTCCTCGGTATGGTCATGGCTCTGTTCTGGAAAGAGCAGGGCCAGGCCCGGGCCGGCATCACTTTTACTTCGAAGAAGATACTCCAGCTTGCGGTGGTCCTGCTGGGCTTTGGCATGAACCTGTCCAGTGTCGCCAAGGTGGGGGCCCAGTCCCTACCCATCATCCTGTCCACCATCACTACCTCGCTGGTGGCGGCCTTTGTTTTACATAAGCTGCTGCATATGGACGCCAAGATATCCACCTTAATCGGTGTGGGTTCCTCCATCTGCGGCGGCTCCGCCATTGCCGCCACGGCACCCGTCATCGGCGCAGACGATGAGGAGATCGCCCAGTCCATCTCGGTGATCTTCCTGTTCAATGTTCTCGCGGCGCTGACTTTCCCGACTCTGGGCGGGATGCTGGGGCTGTCCAACGAGGGTTTCGGGCTTTTTGCCGGCACCGCCGTCAACGACACCTCTTCCGTCACTGCGGCAGCGGCGGCCTGGGACGGTATACACGGCAGCAGCACGCTGGACACTGCCGCCATCGTCAAGATGACCCGTACCCTTGCCATCATCCCTATTACACTGGTGCTGGCCTTCCTTCGCACCAGGCAGGAGGAGAAGAGCGTCCGGGGCACTGGCGTAACGGTGAGCCTGAAAGAGATCTTTCCCTGGTTTGTCCTCTTTTTTGTGCTGGCTTCGGTGGTGACGACCCTGCTACCCCTTCCTGCCGCCGTCACCGGCTTTTTGAAGAGCGCCAGCAAATTCTTCATCGTCATGGCCATGGCCGCCATCGGCCTGAACACCGACGTGGTCAAGCTGGTCCGGACCGGAGGTAAGCCCATCTTTATGGGCTTTTGCTGCTGGGTGGCCATCGCCTGCGTCAGCCTGGGGGTGCAGCACTTGCTCCATATCTGGTGAGACGAAGCCGCCCCATAGGGCGGCTGGTTTCCCCTCACGGCATGAAGGTGCAAATTCCAACACAGAAAATGGGAAATTTGATATGGTAGGATTGCTTTATTCCATAGGAAATGGGGGAAACCCATGTCCATTCATGAAGAATGCGGCGTTTTTGGCATCTATGACCCGGCCGGAGACTGCGCCCGTACCACCTATTACGGGCTTTACTCCCTCCAGCACCGGGGGCAGGAGGCCTGCGGCATCGCCACCATCAACGACCGGGAGCTGTCCTATCATAAAGACCTGGGGCTGGTGGGGGATGTGTTCCATCAGGACGTCCTGGACAGACTGGGCGGGACCATGGCGGTTGGCCATGTGCGCTACTCCACCACCGGCGGCGTCCGACGGGAGAACGCCCAGCCCCTGACACTGAAATACGTCAAAGGGACCCTGGCAGTGGCCCACAATGGCAATCTGGTCAATACGCCGGAGCTGCGTACGAGCTTTGAATATCGGGGCGCGATCTTTCAGACCACCACCGATTCAGAGCTCATCGCCTATGCCATTGCCCAGGAGCGGCTGCGCTGCGGCTCGGCGGAGGAAGCGGTGTGCCAAGCGGTCAAGGGCCTGCGGGGGGCGTTTTCCCTCATCGTCATGTCGGCCCGGAAGCTGATCGCCGCTCGGGACCCCTGGGGCTTCCGGCCCTTGTGCATGGGCAGAAGGGGGCAGGCGGTGGTATTTGCCTCGGAATCCTGCGCTCTGGACGCGGTGGGAGCCGCCTTTGAGCGCGAGATCGACCCCGGCGAGATCGTAGTGGTAGAGGACGGACAGGTCCGCTCCATCCGGGAAAACTGCGCCGGCGCCACCTCACACATGTGTATCTTTGAATACATTTACTTTGCCCGGCCCGACTCGGTGATCTGCGGGCAATCCGTCCACGAGGCCCGCCTGGAGGCCGGCCGCATCCTGGCCCGGGAGCACCCGGTGGACGCCGACGTGGTCATCGGTGTGCCTGACTCCGGCCTGGATGCCGCCATGGGCTATGCCGAGGAGTCCGGCATTCCGTACGGCCAGGGCTTTGTGAAGAACCGTTACATCGGCCGCACCTTTATCACCCCTGACCAGCAGAGCCGGGAACAGGCCGTCCGCATCAAGCTGGGTGCCCTCCGGAGCACAGTCGAGGGCCGGCGGGTGGTTATGATCGACGACTCCATCGTCCGGGGTACTACCTCCCGGCAGATCATCAGCCTGCTGCGGGAGGCGGGGGCTAAAGAAGTGCACTTCCGGGTCTCTGCCCCGCCCTTCATCGCCCCCTGCTACTTTGGCACCGATATCCCGGACAAGAAGGATCTCATCGCCTGCCACCACACGGTGGAGGAAATCCGCCGGCTTGTGGGGGCGGACACCCTGGGATTCCTCAGCGTGGATGCCCTGGAGCGCATCGCGCCCAGCGCCGCCTGCGGCTTCTGTAAGGGTTGTTTTACCGAGGAATACCCCGTGGCCACCGCCGGCATGTGATGTACTTCCATCTTTTGCAGCACGGCGGGACAAATGTTGCATAAAAGCCGGAACAAAACCGGGCTTGCTCCCTGATAGTTGCAACAAAGTTGATTTGGCTTTCAAAAAGACCCTTGACAGGCGCCGGAAAATTCCTTATACTCAGAGTATCAATTGCGAACGAAGGCGTTCCGGTCCATGTGGGCGGAGCGCCTTCTTTCCTTATCGGAAACCTTTAGAATGTGTATTTCAATGATGAAAGGGGATACCCACCATGGCGTACACCAAGGAAGACATCATCCGTATCGTAAAGGAAGAGGACATCGAATTCATCCGCATGCAGTTCACCGATATTTTCGGCCAGCTCAAGAACGTGGCCATTACCGCCTCCCAGATCGAGAAGGCCGTCAACAACCAGATCATGCTGGATGGCTCGTCCATCGAAGGCTTTGTCCGCATCAACGAGTCTGACCAGTACCTCTATCCCGACCTGGACTCCTTTGTTGTGTTCCCCTGGCGGCCGCAGCACGGTAAGGTGGCCCGACTCATCTGCGACATCTACAATCCCGACGGCACTCCCTTCGTAGGCGACCCCCGCGGCGTGCTGAAGCGGGTGCTGAAGAAGGCCGCCGACATGGGCTATGACACCTTCAACGTGGGCCCCGAGGCTGAGTTCTTCCTGTTCCAGACCGACGAGGAGGGCAAGCCCACCACCAAGACCAACGACGAGGCCGGCTACTTCGACCTGGGCCCCCTGGACCACGGCGAGGGTACCCGCCGCGAGATCTGCATAGCGCTGGAGCAGATGGGATTTGAGATCGAGGCCAGCCACCACGAGGTGGCTCAGGGCCAGCACGAGATCGACTTCAAGTATGCCGAGGCTCTGAAGACCGCCGACAACATCATGACCTTCAAGCTGGCCGTCAAGACCCTGGCCCAGAAAAACGGCCTCCACGCCACCTTTATGCCCAAGCCCATCTACGGCATCAATGGTTCCGGTATGCATACCAACATGTCCCTGTTCAAAAACGGCAAGAACGTGTTTTACGATCCCGACGGAGAGAAGGGGCTGTCCAAGGAGGCGTACAGCTTCATTGCCGGGCTGCTGGCCCATGTCAAGGGCATGTGCGCCGTAACCAACCCCCTGGTCAATTCCTACAAGCGCCTGGTGCCTGGCTACGAGGCCCCCTGCTACCTGGCCTGGTCCGCCTCCAACCGATCCGCTCTAATCCGCATCCCCGCCGCCCGCGGTCAGTCCACCCGCGTGGAGCTGCGCTCGCCCGATCCCGCCTGCAACCCCTATCTGGAGCTGGCCGTCCTACTGGCGGCGGGCCTGGACGGCATCGAGAAGGGTATGGTTCCCCCGGCTGAGATTACCGAGAATATCTTCCAGATGGACGACAACGCCCGCGCCGCCGCTGGTATCGACAGCCTGCCCGGCTCCCTGGAGGAGGCCATCAAGGCCATGCAGGCCGACCCGATGGTGCTGGAGACTCTGGGCGGGCATGTTTCCGAGAACTACATCGAGGGCAAGGCCAAGGAGTGGGACGAGTACCGCACCCGTGTCAGCTCCTGGGAGCGCGAGAAGTACATCATCAACTATTGATGGCCGGCGGTGGCCGGAATACCGTTCGAAAGGTTGACGGAGTGCTGACCCTGTGAGTAACTCCTTGACGCAAAGGAGTGATTGAAAATGGGAATGGAACAAATCATCGTGGCTTTTGAAAGTCCCAAAAGCTGCGACCGGGTCCGGGAGATTGTGGAGAACAGCGGAACGGCCTCCTGTATCGTCTGCCGTTCGGCAGCGGAGGTCAAGCGCACGGTGAACAAGCAGCGCGTCAGCACCGTGGTCTGCGGCTTCAAGCTTCCGGATGAGAGCGCAGAGGACCTGTTTGCGGACCTGCCATCCTCCTGCGCCATGCTGATGGTGGCCGTCCAGAACCTGCTGGATCTGTGCCAGACCGACGACATCTTCAAGCTGGCCTCCCCGGTGAGCCGGGGCGACCTGACCGCCTCCGTGCGGATGCTGCTGCAGATGGGGCACCGGCTGGAGAAGTTCACCCGGCCCCAGCGGAGCGGAGAAGAGCAGGCCATCATCAAGGAAGCCAAGGGGCTTCTCATGGAGCGGCACGGCATGAGCGAGGAGCAGGCCCACCGCTTCCTGCAGAAAAAGAGCATGAACTCCGGGGCCAAGATGGTCCAAACCGCCAAGCTGGTACTAGGCGGCCAATAAACAACATACGATAGATGGGGATTTCCATCGGTCGAAGGACGAGGTTGTCTTTTTGGCGGCAGTCTGGTGATTACTGGCTGCCGCCAATCTGTATATACATTGAGTATCGGCATACGGATCAAGGAGGCAGCCATGCGATTCACAAAAATGCAGGGTCTGGGAAACGACTACATCTATCTGGACTGTACCAAAGAACGGCCGGAGAACGCGCACGAGCTGGCGCGCAGGATATCGGACCGGCACTTCGGCGTAGGCTCGGACGGGCTGATTTGTGTCTGTCCCTCCCGTTCGGCGGATTTCCGCATGGAGATGTATAACGCCGACGGCACTCAGGGGGAGATGTGCGGCAACGGAATCCGCTGCATGGGCAAGTACGTCTACGACCGCGGGATGACGAACAAGACCGATCTGACCATCGAGACGCCGGGGGGCGTCAGGACCCTGCGGCTCCAGGTGGGGAAGGGGCAGGTGGTCTCGGCCACCGTGGATATGGGCGCCCCGGTCCTGGAGCCCGGCCGGATTCCCGTGGTGGCCCGGGGCAGCCGCTTCATCGGCAAGCAGCTTCACGTGCGGGGCAGGAGCTATGAGGTGACCTGCGTCTCCATGGGCAATCCCCACGCGGTGGTCTTCGTGCCGGATGTGGAGCGGCTGAATCTGGCGGAGATCGGTCCGGCCTTTGAGCGGCACGCCATCTTTCCCCACCGGGTCAACACGGAGTTTGTGCAGGTGGAGGGCCGCAGCAGCCTGCGTATGCGGGTCTGGGAACGGGGCAGCGGCGAGACGCTGGCCTGCGGTACCGGGGCCTGCGCCAGCGTGGTGGCCGGCAGTCTGACCGGCCGTTCCGAACGAACCGCCACGGTCCGGCTGCGAGGCGGAGAGTTGGATGTCCGCTGGGATCAGGAGGACGGCCACGTCTATATGACCGGGCCCGCCGTCACAGTATTTGAGGGCGAGTGGCCCGAGAAAATGTAAGGAGAGAGGAAGGGACCTATGACAGCCATCAACGAGAATTTTCAAAAGCTGCCCGGCAGCTATCTCTTTTCTGAGATTGCCCGGCGGGTGGCGGCCTATGAACAGGAGCACCCCGACAAAAAGCTGATCCGCTTAGGCATCGGAGACGTGACCCGCCCCCTTCCGGAAGCGGTGACCGCCGCCATGCACAGGGCGGTGGACGACATGGCCACCGCCGGGGGCTTCCACGGCTACGGCCCGGAGCAGGGCTACGACTTTCTGCGGGAGGCCATCGCCCGGTGCGACTATCAGGCCCGGAACGTGGACATCCAGCCCGGTGAGATCTTTGTCTCCGACGGGGCCAAGAGCGACTGCGGCAACATCGTGGACTTGTTTGCACGGGAAAACAGGGTAGCGGTCTGTGATCCGGTGTACCCGGTGTATGTGGACACCAACGCCATGGCCGGCCGGGCCGGGGACTACGACGAGGCCGCCGGCCGCTGGACCAACCTGATCTACATGCCATGTATAGCGGAAAACGGCTTTACACCCGCCATCCCGGAGGGAAGGGCCGACATGATCTACCTCTGTTTCCCCAACAACCCCACCGGCGCGGTGGCCACCCGGGCACAGCTTCAGGCCTGGGTGGATTACGCCAACGCCAACGGCTCGGTGATCCTGTTCGACGCGGCCTACGAGGCGTTTATCACCACCCCCGGCATTCCCCACAGCATTTTTGAGATTCCGGGCGCGGAGACCTGCGCCATTGAGTTCCGCTCCTTCTCCAAGACCGCTGGCTTCACCGGTACCCGCTGTGCCTATACGGTGGTGCCCAAGGCGCTGGAGCGGGGCGGGGCCAGCCTCAACAGCCTGTGGAACCGCAGACAGTGCACCAAGTTCAACGGCGTGCCCTATGTGGTCCAGCGGGGCGCTGAGGCGGTCTACTCCGACGAGGGCCGGGCGCAGGTCCGGGAGACCCTGGACTACTACCTGAATAACGCCCGGGTCATCCGGGAGGGCCTGACGGCTGCCGGACTCACCGTCTCGGGCGGGGTGGATTCCCCCTATGTGTGGGCCAGAACGCCCGCTGGCATGCCATCCTGGGACTTTTTCGACCGGCTGCTCCGGCGGGCCAATGTGGTCACTACTCCGGGTGCCGGCTTCGGCCCCAGCGGTGAGGGCTACATCCGCCTCACCGGCTTCGGCGAGGCAACCGCCACCCAGGAGGCGGTCCGGCGCATCAAGAGCGCGCTTTAATCGGATAGCAAAACGTACGACGGGGTACGGGCGTTGGGTGGCAGAAGGTGGCCGCCCGGCGCGCGTGCCCCTATTTTTTGATTCTGACCCGGAAAGGGGCTTTGTACATGCAAGAGAACAGACAAGAAGGCTATCGACAGCGGGGCTTGTACGATCCCGCCTTTGAACATGATGCCTGCGGCATCGGAGCCGTGGTGGACATCAAGGGCCGCAAGAGCCATCAGACCGTGGACGACGCCCTGAAGATCGTGGAAAAGCTGGAGCACCGGGCCGGAAAGGACGCCGAAGGCAAGACCGGCGACGGCGTAGGTATCCTGCTCCAAATTTCGCACAGGTTTTTCTCTAAGGCTGTGAAGGGATGGAATTTTACCCTTGGAGAAGAGCGGGATTACGGGGTCGGCATGTTTTTCTTCCCACAGGACAGCCTGAAGCGCAGCCAGGCCAAGAAGATGTTTGAAGTCATCGTGGAGAAGGAGGGCATGGAGTTCCTGGGCTGGCGGGCGGTCCCGGTCGAACCCGGCATCCTGGGCACGAGGGCGCTGAATAAAATGCCATGCATTGAGCAGGGCTTCGTGAAGCGGCCGGAGGGCGTGGCGCAGGGCCTGGATTTTGACCGGAAGCTCTACGTGGCCCGGAGGGTCTTTGAGCAATCGGGTGGGGACGGCACCTATGTCTGCTCGCTGTCCAGCCGTACCATCGTCTATAAGGGCATGTTCCTGGTCCATCAGCTCCGGCGGTTTTACCCGGACCTTCAGGACCAGGATTACCAGTCGGCCATTGCCCTGGTCCACTCCCGGTTTTCCACCAATACCAACCCCTCCTGGGAGCGGGCCCACCCCAACCGGCTCCTCCTTCACAATGGAGAGATCAACACCATCCGGGGCAATGCCGACCGGATGCTGGCCCGGGAGGAGACCATGTCCTCCCCTCTGCTGGACAGCGACATGGACAAGATCCTGCCCGTCATTAACGAGGCGGGCTCCGACTCCGCCATGCTGGACAACACTCTGGAGTTCATGATGATGGCCGGCATGGACCTGCCCCTGGCGGTCATGGTGGCTATCCCCGAACCCTGGAGCAACGATAAGACCATTTCCCGGGCCAAGCGGGATCTGTACCAATATTACGCCATCCTGATGGAGGCGTGGGACGGCCCGGCCTCCATCCTGTTCTCCGACGGCGACGTGGTGGGCGCGGTGCTGGACCGCAACGGTCTGCGCCCCTCCCGGTACTATGTCACCGCCGACGACAAGCTGATTCTGTCCTCTGAGGTGGGGGTGCTGGATCTCCCCGCCGAGCGCATCGTCACCAAGTCCCGGTTGCAGCCCGGCAGGATGCTGCTGGTGGATACCCGGCAGGGCCGCATCATAGGGGACGAGGAGCTGAAGGCCTCCTACGCCGCCCGGCAGCCCTACGGCGAGTGGTTGGACAAAAACCTGGTTCATCTGTCCGACCTCAGCATTCCCAACCACCGGGTGGAGATGAGCTCCAAGGAGCAGCTCGCTCGGCTGCAGAAGGCCTTTGGCTATACCTACGAGGACGTGCGCAACACCATCCTCCCCATGGCCCGCACTGGCGCCGAACCCACCGCCGCTATGGGCATCGACATTCCCCTGGCCGTCCTGGATCAGGAGGGGCAGCCTCTGTTCAACTACTTCAAGCAGCTCTTTGCTCAGGTGACCAACCCGCCCATCGACGCCATCCGGGAGGAGGTGGTCACCGATACCACCGTCTACATCGGGGATGACGGCAACCTGCTGCAGGAGAAGGCAGAAAACTGCAAAGTGCTTCAGGTCCGCAATCCCATCCTTACCTCCACCGACCTGATGAAGATCCGCCATATGAAAAAGCCCGGCTTCCATGTGGAGACGGTTTCCATCCTGTATTATAAGAACACCCCCCTCAAGCGGGCGCTGGACCACCTGTTTGTGGCGGTGGATCGGGCCTACCGCAACGGGGCCAACATCGTCATCCTCTCCGACCGGGGAGTGGACGAGAACCATGTGGCCATCCCGTCCCTGCTGGCGGTGTCCGCCATCGAGCAGTATCTGATCCGCACCAAAAAGCGTACGGCGGTGTCCATTCTCCTGGAGTCCGCCGAGCCTCGGGACGTCCACCACTTCGCCACGCTGCTGGGCTATGGCGCCCGGGCTATCAACCCCTATCTGGCTCAGGAGACCATCGTGGAGCTCATTGAGGAGGGGCTGCTGGACAAGGAGTTCCACGCCGCTGTGGCCGACTACAATTCCGCTGTCCTCCACGGCATTGTGAAGATCGCCTCCAAGATGGGCATCTCCACCATCCAGTCCTACCAGTCCGCCCAGATCTTCGAGGCGGTGGGCATCGCCCGGGACGTCATCGACGTGTATTTTACCAACACCATCTCCCGGGTGGGCGGCATCGGCCTGAGGGAGATCGGCGCTCTGGTGGACAAAAACCACGCCAGGGCCTTCGATCCCCTTGGCCTGGGCACCGACCTGACGCTGGACTCCCTGGGGGCCCACAAGGCCCGGGCGGGCCACGAGGACCACATGTATAACCCCCAGACCATCCATCTGCTCCAGGAGTCCGCCCGGCGGGGAGACTACGGGCTGTTCAAGCAGTACACCGCACTGGTGGACGATGAGCACAAGCCCCACACTCTGCGCGGCCTGCTGGACATCAAGTACGCCGAGAAGCCCATCTCCCTGGACGAAGTGGAGGGTGTGGATTCCATTGTCAGGCGCTTCAAGACCGGCGCCATGAGCTACGGCTCCATCTCCCAGGAGGCCCACGAGTGCATGGCCCAGGCCATGAACCGGCTGGGGGGAAAGTCCAACTCCGGCGAGGGCGGCGAGCGGCCCGAGCGCCTGGGCACGGACCGGAACTCTGCCATTAAGCAGGTGGCCTCTGGGCGGTTCGGCGTCACCAGCGAGTACCTGGTGTCCGCCAACGAAATCCAGATCAAGCTGGCCCAGGGGGCCAAGCCCGGCGAGGGCGGTCACCTGCCCGGCAAGAAGGTCTACCCCTGGATCGCCAAGACCCGCTACTCCACCCCCGGCGTCTCCCTGATCTCCCCACCGCCTCACCACGACATTTACTCCATCGAGGACCTGGCCCAGCTTATTTACGATTTGAAAAATGCCAACCGCAGGGCCCGTATCTCGGTGAAGCTGGTCAGCGAGGCAGGGGTGGGCACCATTGCCGCCGGCGTGGCCAAGGCGGGGGCACAGGTGGTGCTGATCTCCGGCCATGACGGCGGCACCGGCGCCGCTCCCCGCAGCTCCATCCATGGGGCGGGCCTACCCTGGGAGCTGGGTCTGGCCGAGACCCACCAGACCCTGATGGAAAACGGCCTGCGCTCCCGGGTGGTGCTGGAGACCGATGGCAAGCTGATGTCCGGGCGGGACGTGGCCATCGCCTGTATGCTGGGCGCGGAGGAGTTTGGCTTTGCCACCGCGCCTCTGGTCACCATGGGCTGCGTCATGATGCGGGTGTGCAACCTGGACACCTGCCCCGTGGGCGTGGCCACCCAGAACCCGGAACTGCGTAAGCGGTTCAAAGGGAAGCCGGAATATGTGGTCAACTTTATGCGCTTCATCGCCCAGGAGCTGCGGGAGCATATGGCCCGGTTGGGTGTGCCCACCGTGGACGAGCTGGTGGGCCGCACCGACCTGCTTCAGGTCCGGGAGCACGCCGTCAACGGCCGGGCCGCCACCGTGGACCTGTCCGTCCTGCTTGAGAATCCCCTCCACGGCACAGGGGTGAAGGAGCACTTTGAACCGGCGGACGTCTACGATTTCCACCTGGAGGATACCCTGGACCTGAAGATTCTGGAGAAGAAGCTGAAAGATGCCCTGGAGAAGGGGGAGAAAGCCTCCATTGAGATCCCTGTCTCCTCCACGGACCGGACGCTGGGGGCCATTCTGGGCTCCGACATTACCCGGCTTCACGGCAGCGCCCTGGCGGAGGACACCCTCACCGTCAAATGTACCGGCGGCGGCGGCCAGTCCTTTGGCGCCTTCATCCCAAAGGGGCTCACCCTGGAGCTGGAGGGCGATTCCAATGATTACTTCGGCAAGGGCCTCTCCGGCGGCAAGCTGGTGGTCTATCCGCCCAAGGACAGCCCCTTCACGGCAGAGGAGAACATCATCATCGGCAACGTGGCCCTGTACGGGGCGACCTCCGGCAAGGCCTTCGTCTGCGGCGTGGCGGGAGAGCGCTTCTGCGTGCGCAACTCGGGCGCCACCGCCGTGGTGGAGGGCACCGGCGACCACGGCTGCGAGTACATGACCGGCGGCCGGGTGGTGGTGCTGGGCCGCACCGGCAAGAACTTTGCCGCGGGCATGTCCGGCGGGGTGGCCTATGTCCTGGACGAGGACCGGGACCTCTATATGCGGCTGAACAAGCATCTGGTGTCCATGGATCTGGTGACGGAGAAGCACGACATCTCCGAGCTCAGGACACTGATTCAGGAGCATGTAGCCGCCACCGGCTCTCGGCGGGGTATGGAGATCCTGACCGGCTTCGACCGCTATGTACCCCTGTTCAAGAAAATTCTGCCCCATGACTATGACCGGATGCTGCGCACCATCGCCCAACTGGAGGAGAAGGGTATGAACCGGGACCAGGCCGAAGTGGAGGCCTTTTATCGGAACACGAAGGGAGGGGAGCAGTAATGGGAAAACCCACCGGATTTATGGAATATCAGCGCCGGGGCAACCCGGCCCAGGCTCCGCAGGAGCGCGTCCAGCACTTTGACGAGTTCCACCCGCGGCTGGGCCGGGAGAAGCGCCGGCGGCAGGGAGCCCGCTGCATGGAGTGCGGCGTCCCCTTCTGCCAGTCCGGCTCCGTCCTGAACGGCATGGTTTCCGGCTGTCCGCTGCACAACCTGATCCCCGAGTGGAACGATCTGATCTATACCGGCAACTTCGGACACGCCGTCCAACGGCTGCTCAAGACCAACAACTTCCCCGAATTCACCGGCCGGGTCTGCCCGGCCCTGTGCGAGGCGGCCTGCACCTGCGGCCTCAACGGCGAAGCGGTCACCATCAAGGAAAACGAGCTGGGAGCCATTGAAGACGCCTGGGAAACAGGGCTTATCCGGCCCCATCCGCCCAAGGTCCGTACCGGCAAGCAGGTGGCGGTGGTGGGCTCCGGGCCCTCCGGCCTGGCGGCGGCCGACCAGCTCAATAAGCGGGGCCACACGGTCACCGTCTTTGAGCGGGCGGACCGGATCGGGGGACTGCTGATGTACGGAATCCCCAACATGAAGCTGGAAAAGCAGATCGTCCAGCGGCGGGTCGATCTGATGGCCGCCGAGGGAGTGGACTTCGTCACCGGCGTGGACGTGGGGAAGGACAAGCCGGCCAAGGAGCTGCTGCGGGACTTTGACGCGGTGGTGCTGTGCTGCGGGGCGGGCAATCCCAGGGATTTGTCTGTGCCAGGAAGAGGTGGAAAGGATATTTACTTTGCGGTTGATTTCCTCAAATCCACCACCAAGAGCCTCCTGGATTCGCAGCTCAAGGACAAACAATATCTCTCCGCCAAGGGCAAGCGAGTGGTCATCGTGGGCGGCGGCGACACGGGCAACGACTGCGTGGGCACCTGCATCCGACACGGCTGTAAGTCGGTGGTCCAGTTGGAGATGATGCCCAAGGCGCCGGACTGCCGGACCGAACACAACCCCTGGCCGGAGTGGCCCAGGGTGTGTAAAACCGATTACGGCCAGGAGGAGGCCATCGCTGTCTTTGGACGGGACCCCCGGGTCTATCAGACCACCGTCACCGAGTGCGTCCGGGACGACCAGGGTCGCCTCACCGCCCTCCAAACGGTGAAGCTGACGCCGGACCTGAAACCGGTGGAGGGCAGCGAATCCACCATGCCCTGCGATCTGCTGCTCATCGCGGCGGGCTTTTTAGGCTGCGAGAGCTATGTACCGGAGGCTTTCGGCGCGGCCCTGACCCCCCGGGCGGCGGTGCAGACCGAGGCGGGAAGGTACGCCTCTAGCGTGCCCCGGGTGTTCACTGCGGGTGACATGCACCGGGGCCAGTCCCTGGTGGTTTGGGCCATCCAGGAGGGGCGGGCCGCCGCCCGGGAGGTGGACGAATCCCTCATGGGCTATACCAACCTGGAGTGAGAGCACCTCTTCGAATGGGCCGCAGTTTGCGGTCCATTCGCCATTTTATGGTTGCACTGGGCCGCCGTGTGCTTTATCATGTTGCCTGGTGATTGGATTGCGACGAATTGGGATGTGCTTCAAACGACTTCTGCTTGGGCTGCTGGCGCTGTCGGCGGTGTGCTCCGTGACTCTGGGCATGATGCGCTGGCAGGGCTATCTTTTACTGCCCCAAGAGGCCGACCCGCCTGCCTGGGAGGTCTTCGGCGTGGATGTGTCGGCCTATCAGGGCCGGATCGACTGGCAGAACCTGCGGGAGCAGGGGGTGGATTTCGCCTTTATCAAGGCCACGGAGGGCAGTTCGCTCCAGGACCGCTACTTTGCCGACAACTGGGCGGCGGCTCAGGCGGCGGGGGTACGTGTGGGCGCCTACCATTTTTTCAGTTATGACAGCCCCGGCGAGACCCAGGCGGATAATTTTCTCTCCATGGTGCCGGTGACGGCGGGGGCTCTGCCCCCGGTGGTGGACATCGAGTTCTATGGGGACAAGCTCCAGAATCTGCCCCGGCGGGAGGATGTAAAGGCGGTGCTGGACCCGTTGCTGGCCCGGCTGGAGGAGCACTATGGCGTGAAGCCGATCTTGTATGTCACCTATCGCTCCTACCGGCTGTATATCGCCGGCAGGGACTACCGGGACTATCCCCTGTGGTTCAGCAGCCCCGTGGTGTCCCCCATCGGCAAGGGCTGGGATTTTTGGCAGTATTCCCACAGCGCCAGCCTGACGGGCTATTCCGGGCCGGAGGCGTGCATCGACCTGAATGTGTTCCGGGGCAGTATGGAGGAGTTCCGGCGGTTTGGATGCCCGGATTGAGTGAAATAGGCGGAGGCAGTTTTCTTGCCTCCGCCTATTCTATTTCCCGGCGGATTCTGGTATAATGACTTAATAATATGGACCGCTGTGTCCTGTCGTATGGAGGTCATTATGGATATCTACGCCAAGCTGACGGAGGACCTGCAAAAAGCCTGCCCGCCCCTGGAGCTCCGGGAAAACGAGCCGATGGCCCGCCACACCACCTTCCGCATCGGCGGACCTGCCCGGCTGATGGCGCTGCCCAAAAGCGGCGCGGAGGCACAGGCCGCGCTCCAGGCTGCCGCCGGCCTGGGTGTGGAACCGATTTTCGTGGGCAACGGCAGCAATCTGCTGGTGGCCGACGCCGGGGTGACAGGCTTCGTGGTCAAGGCGGTGGATGGACTGGGCGAACTGCGCTTTGAAGGAAATTCCCTGTACGCAGGCGCGGGGGTGCTGCTGTCCACCCTGTCCGGCTTGGCGCGGGATCACAGCCTTACCGGGCTGGAGTTTGCCCATGGGATTCCAGGCTCGGTGGGGGGCGCCGTCACGATGAACGCGGGGGCGTACAACGGGGAAATGGGCGCGGTGGTGCGGGAGGTGGACTGCCTGGAGGCCGATGGCACCCGCCGCACGCTGTCCGGGGACGAGCTGGCGTTCTCCTACCGGCACAGTGCCTTTTCCGACGGGAGGCGCTTCATTCTGGGCGCCCGGATGGAGCTCACGCCGGGCGACCCGGTCAGCATCCAGATGCTGATGGACGATTTCGGCAACCGGCGCCGCCACAAGCAGCCCCTGAACCTGCCCAGCGCGGGCAGTACCTTCAAGCGGCCGGAGGGCTATTTTGCCGCCGCCCTCATTGACGAGTGTAAGCTCAAGGGGACCACCATCGGCGGGGCCCAGGTATCCAAAAAGCACGCCGGATTCCTGGTGAACGCGGGCGGGGCCACCTGCTCCGATGTGCTGGCCCTGGTGGACCTGGTACGAGAGACCGTTCTCCGGGAGACCGGCGTGGCTCTGGAGCTGGAAGTCAAGACTCTGGGTATCTGAGAGAAAAGAGGACCCCTGCTATGAAATTTATCCTGATCTCCGGCCTGTCCGGAGCCGGAAAAAGTAAAGCCGCCTCCTTTCTGGAGGATATGGGCTACTACGTGGTGGACAACATGCCCGCCGCGCTGATCCCCAAGTTTGCGGAGCTGTGCATGGCCTCGCCGGGCCGGTACGACAAGGTGGTGCTGGTCACCGATATCCGGGGCGGGCAGACCTTCGACGGCCTGTTCGACGCCTTGGACAAGCTCCACGACATGGGCTGCGACTACAAGATCCTCTTCGTGGAGGCGTCGGTGGAGGCCATCATCAAGCGCTATAAGGAGACCCGGCGTAACCATCCGCTGTCCAAGACCGGCCGCTCCCTGGAGGAGGCCGTCCAACTGGAGCGGAGCGCCCTGGAGCCGGTCCGGCAGCGGGCGGAGTACATTGTGGATACCTCGGCCCTGCCCACCGCCAAGCTGCGGGGGGAGATGCTCCGGCTGTTTGGCAGCGGCGATACCGCCTCGGCCATGAGCGTCTCCGTCATCTCCTTTGGATTCAAGTACGGCATCCCCATCGAGGCCGACCTGGTCTTTGACGTGCGGTTTTTGCCCAACCCCTACTATATTGCCGAGCTGCGGCACCAGACCGGGCTGGACCAGGGGGTGTGGGATTTTATCTTCGGCTACCAACAGACCCGGGACTTCATGAAGCACCTGGAGGGTCTGATCGGCTTTCTGCTGCCCCTGTATGTGGAGGAGGGCAAGACAGCCCTCGTCATCGGGGTGGGCTGTACCGGCGGCCACCACCGCTCGGTGGCTATCACCAGGGCTCTGGCGGAATTTATCCGGCAGAAGGGCTACAGCGCCGCAGAGAACCATCGGGACATGACCAGGGAATGACCCAAGGAGGAGCCATATGACCGAACTCTACGGCCGGAACGACCGGCGCTGGGAGCTGGGCCCGAAGATCACCGCCATCGGCGGCGGTACCGGATTGTCCACCATGCTCCGGGGATTGAAGAACTATACCCGCAATCTGACCGCCGTGGTCACCGTGGCCGACGACGGCGGCGGCTCCGGCGTGCTGCGCCAGGACCTGGGGATGCCCCCGCCGGGGGACATCCGCCACTGCATGGAGGCCCTGGCCAACGTGGAGCCCGTCATGGGAGAGCTGCTGTCCTACCGCTTTCCCAAGGACTCCGGCGCCTTGGGCGGCCAGTCCTTTGGCAACCTGATCCTGGCCGCGCTGAACGGTATCTCCCCCTCCTTCGATCAGGCGGTGGCCCGGATGAGCGAGGTGCTGGCCATCACCGGCCGGGTGCTTCCGGTGACCAACGAGAACATCCAATTGGAGGCCACCTTTGAAAACGGCAGCCACGTGGTGGGGGAGTCCCGCATCTTCCAGTTCAAGAAGGAGCAGGACTGCCGCATCGGGCATGTCCGGCTCCTGCCGGAGCATCCCCCGGCCCTGCCCGCCACCCTTCAGGCCATCGACGAGGCCGACCTCATCCTACTGGGGCCCGGCAGCCTCTACACCAGCGTGATCCCCAACCTGCTGGTGGACGGCGTGTCGGAAGCCATCCGGCGCTCGGACGCTCTGAAGGTGTATATCTGCAACATTATGACTCAGGACGGGGAGACCGAGGACATGACGGCCTCCGACCATGTGGCGGCGTTGCTGGCCCACGGAGGGACAGGTCTGGTGGACGTATGCCTTTGCAACTCCGCTCCGGTGCGCCCCGGATTGCTGGAGCGCTACCGGGAGGAGGATGCCGTGCCCATCCGGGTGGACCGGGACAGGATCGAGGCCATGGGGGTGGAGGTGGTGGAGCGCCCGCTGGCCTCCGAGACCTCGGACTATGCCCGGCATTCCATCGCCCGGCTGTCCGCCGCCGTTATGGAGCTCTTCGGGGAGCGGGCCGTCCGGGTGGCCCCGGACCGGGAGTGGGAACGGGGCGCCTATATCCTGGAGGAGTGAAAGGAGGGACGGTATGTCCTTTTCTGCGCAAGTCAAAGAGGAGCTGTGCCGGACCCCGCTGTCCCGCCGGTGCTGCGCCCGGGCGGAGGCCTACGGAATCCTCTTGTTCTGCCACAGCTTTACCGCCGCTGAGATCAAAATCGTCACCAGCGCTCCGGTCTTTGCCAAGCGTCTGCCCGCCCTCTTCCGTAAGGCGTTCAGGGTGGACTTCGACCGGAGCCCCGAACCGGCCGAGACCGGGAAGCGGATCTTTCTCATTACGGACCCGGGGAAGCTGGCGGCCATCCGGGAGGCCTACGGCTCCGACCCGGCAGTGAGTCTGGCCAACCACATCAACTTTGCCGTGCTGGAGGAGGACCACGACCGCGCGGCCTTTCTGCGGGGGGCTTTTTTGGCGGGGGGGTCGGTGAACGACCCGACCAAGAGTTACCACCTGGAGCTGGTGACCTCCCATTACAGCGTGAGCCGGGAGCTGGCGGCCCTGCTGCCCGAGGCCGGCTTCGAGCCCAAGCAGACCACCCGGAAGTCCAACTATGTCACCTATTTCAAGCCCAGCGAGACCATCGCGGACTTTTTGACGGCCGTCGGGGCCCCGCTGGCCGCCATGGAGGTCATGAACGCCAAGCTGGAGAAGCATCTGCGGGGGAGCGTGAACCGCCGGGTGAACTGCGACTCGGCCAATCTGGACAAGGCGGTGGACGCCGCCCTGCTCCAGGTGGAGGCCATCCAGCGGTACAGCGCCATCCATGGGCTGGACGCCCTGCCGGACAAGCTGCGGGAGACTGCCCGGCTGCGGGCGGAGAACCCGGAGCTCACCCTGGCTCAGCTCGCCGCCCTCTGTGACCCGCCGGTGACCAAGTCCTGCCTCAACCACCGTCTGCGCAAGCTGATGGAGCTGGCGAAAGAGTAGAATACGGCGGCGGGGCGCAGAGCGAGCGGCAGCGAGCCGCGCCTTTTGGCGCGTCAAATGCCGAAGGCGTTTCCGCAGGGCGGATTGATTCCGCCCGAGGAAGTGAAAGAAAAGGGGCCCCCACAGAATGCGGAGCATTCTGTGGAGAGACACCTGCCGGTGACAAAATCCTGCCTGAACCACCGGTTGCGCAAGCTGATGGAACTGGCGAGGGGGTGAGAGGCATGGTTGGTCAATATGAGTTTTACAGTCCCGATGTGCTGGATGCGGTTCGGCGGAAACTCACCAGGCGGGTGGAGGAGGAAAATGCCGGTCTGGCCTCTTGGCGGGCCGCAGAGAGCCAGTCCGAGTCCTGGAAGGGCCAGATCAAACTGGATTGGCGGGAAGAGAAGTTCACGCTGCGCTACTCTGAACAAATAAAAAGCAGCGGAAGCTGTGTTGGATCCGATACCTATACGGGAATAAGGGGCGGGAAACTTTTCACCGGGGCCTCCCTGTTCGCTGGAGTTGGTATGCGGCGGGAAGTCTCCTTCGGCAACCCGTTTCAAGGGGTGCTGATACCGGTACCCGACGGGGGAACAGTCATTCAGGGGCGGTTTACCCTGTCCTGGGCGGCCCGACTGCTCCTCTGGGGCGTACTTTTGCTGTGCCTCGGCATAGGCTGGTGGATGGAGGTGCCCCTGGCCTTTCTGGGCGCTCTGCTGTGCATGTATCAGATCGTCCGGGGCGAGGTGCGGGCCGACCAATGCCATGGGTCCGAGGGGCTGCTGCAAATGCTGAATGAGGTGGCGCAGGGGCGCGAGGGGGATACGGCCGGTGGAACGGGAGTTTAACAGCGCTTTGCCGGAGGCGGACATCCGGGCGCGCCTCCGGGCCAAAACCCGGCCCTGGTCCCGGGCCGATCTGTGGACGGCCCGGAACACCTTCTTCAGCCGGGCGGGCGGGGGCGGAGAAATCCGTCTGGCGAAAACCGCCGCCATGCGGGGCTATGTCTACGCCGATATCTGCATGGCCCCCCTGGAGACTGGGGGCACGGCCCTGTCCGTGACCATGGACGTGCCCAAGACCCTGTATGCGGCCGATATCGGTGTCTGTATGTTCTTCGCGGTCCATCTGGCCCTGAGCCTCGCGTTAGACGGCTGGCCCTATGTGCTTTTACACGGCTTGCGCTATGTGTGTGTGCCGGGGCTGTTTGTCTGGACGACACATAGGGCTCGGCGGCATTTGCCCGAGCTGGCGGCATTTATCAAGGAAAACCTGCTTGATTGACGCGGGCGGAGAGATGGACAGGTTCCAGAGCTTGGATGACGGCCACAGTCCGCACCGGCATTGAAGGAGCGGGCCGGGCCCTCGGGAAGGGGATGCGGAATGGAACGTGAATTTGAGCTGTCTTGTTCCCGGGAGGAGTTTTTGGACCGCGTCCGGCGGCATGTGAGTCCCCGGAATACCACGGCGCTGCCGCGGGGGATTCCGTATTATGAGGAGCTGTCCGCGTCGCGTGTACCAATGGGAGGAGAGGGAGCCTCTACGACCTCTATCTCACGCCTCAGCACAACGAAACTCTGCGGGTCCGTGTCTGCGGGGCGGAAAAGGTGTTAAAGTCTTCCGGTATCCTCTACTACCTGCCGTATCTGGTGTTCGCCCTGCTGTTCTGGTGGGCGGACCCCTTTCCGGGTTCGGCCCTGCTGTCCCTCCTGATTCTTGGTATGGGCGTGTGGGGCGGAGGGCAGGATCTGGTTTACCAAAAGAAACTGCTTTTGCTCCTGCGGGAGGAACTGGGGCTCCCCCTGTGAGGCAGGGCCCAACAAGTTTTGAATTTCATGTGATTTGATCGCGCCATGAGGAGGCCCTACCATGTCCTTTGTCCATCTCCACGTACATACGGAATATTCCCTGCTGGACGGCGCCTGCCGCATCCCCAGGCTCATGGAGCGGGTCAAGGCGCTGGGTCAGGAGGCGGTGGCGATCACCGACCACGGGACCATGTACGGCGTGGTGGACTTTTACAAGGCGGCCAAGGCGGCCGGCGTGAAGCCCATCATCGGCTGCGAGGTCTATGTGGCCCCCCGCACCCGCTTCGACAAGGAGCACGACCGGGACAAGCACCCCTACCACCTCATCCTGCTCTGCCGTAACGAGGAGGGCTACCGCAATCTGAGTCACATGGTGTCCCAGTCCTATACCGAGGGCTTTTACGTCCGGCCCCGCATCGACAAGGAGCTGCTGAGGGCCCACAGCGGCGGCCTCATCGCCCTGTCGGCCTGCCTGTCCGGGGAGGTGCCCCGGCTGCTCCTGGGGGGCAACTACGACGCGGCCCGGCAGGCAGCGCTGGAGATGCGGGAGCTCTTCGGGCCGGACAACTACTATCTGGAGCTCCAGGACCACGCCCTGCCTAGGGACCGGGAGCTGATCCAGGGGCTGGTGCGGCTCCACGAGGAGACCGGCATCCCGCTGGTGGCCACCAACGACGCCCACTACCTGACCCGGGACGACGCCGAGATGCAGGACGTGCTCATGTGCATCCAGATGGGCAAGACGGTGGACGACCCCGGACGGATGCGGATGGAGACCCAGGAGCTTTACGTCAAATCGGAGGAGGAGATGCGCGCTCTGTTTTCCGACTGGCCCGAGGCGGTCGAAAACACCGCACGGATCGCCGACGCTTGCCAGGTGGAGTTCGAATTCGGAAAATACCACCTGCCGGAGTTCAAGCTCCCGGAGGGGTACACCGACGGGGACGCCTACTTTGAAAAACTGTGTCTGGACGGTTTCCGCCGGCGCTATCCCGAGGAGCCGGAGGACTACCGCCGGCAGCTACAGTATGAGATGGACATGATCCGGAAGATGGGGTTTGTGGATTACTTCCTCATCGTTTCGGACTTTATCGGCTACGCCAAGCGCAAGGGCATTCCGGTGGGGCCGGGCCGCGGCTCGGCGGCGGGCTCCATCGTGTCCTACTGCCTGAACATCACCGACGTGGACCCCACCAAGTACGGTCTCTATTTCGAGCGGTTCCTGAACCCGGAGCGGGTCACCATGCCCGATATCGACATCGACTTCTGCATCCGGCGGCGGCAGGAGGTCATCGACTACGTCTGCCGGAAGTACGGCTCTGACCACGTGGCCCAGATCGTCACCTTCGGCACCATGGCGGCCCGGGGAGCCATCCGGGACGTGGGCCGGGCCCTGAACTTCCCCTACGCTGAGGTGGATAACATTGCCAAGCAGGTGCCCAGCGGACCCAACAACCTCCACATCACCCTGGACGAGGCCCTCAAGCTGTCCAAGCCCCTGCGGGAGCTGTATGAGGGGGACACCCGGGTCAAGACCCTCATCGACACCGCCCGGAGCATCGAGGGGATGCCGCGTCACGCCTCGACCCATGCCGCCGGCGTGGTCATCACCCGCCTGCCGGTGGCGGACTACGTGCCCCTGGCCAAGAACGACGAGTCGGTGGTCACCCAGTACACCATGACCACCCTGGAGGAGCTGGGCCTCCTGAAAATGGACTTCCTGGGCCTGCGCAACCTGACTGTCCTGGACGACACCGTCCGCATGGTACGGGAAAAGGAGCCGGACTTCCGCATGGAGGCCATCCCGGACAATGACCCGGCGGTCTTTCAGATGCTGTCGGAGGGGCGGACCTCCGGCGTATTCCAGATGGAGTCACCGGGTATGACGGGGGTGTGCGTGGGACTGAAGCCCCAGAACATCGAGGACATCACGGCCATCATCGCCCTGTACCGCCCTGGTCCCATGGACTCCATCCCCCGGTTCATCGCCTGCAAGCACGACCCCAGCCTGGTCCGCTACAAGCACCCTCTGCTGGAGCCAATCCTCTCCGTGACGTATGGGTGCATCGTCTATCAGGAGCAGGTCATCGAGATTTTCCGGAAGCTGGCGGGCTTTTCCCTGGGGCAGGCCGACATGGTCCGCCGTGCCATGTCCAAGAAGAAGCGGGCCCAGATCGAGAAGGAGCGGGGGGCTTTCATTTACGGCGACGCCGAACGAAACATTTCCGGATGTATCGCCAACGGCGTTCCGGAGCAAACTGCCAAGGACATCTACGACGAGATCAACGACTTCGCCAACTACGCCTTCAACAAGGCACACGCGGTCTGCTATGCCATTGTCGCCTACCAGACCGCCTGGTTCAAGGTCCACTACACCCGGGAGTATATGGCGGCTCTGCTGACCTCGGTGCTGGATTCCCAGGCCAAGGTGGCGGAGTACATCACCGAGTGCCGGGACAACGGCATCCAGCTCATGCCGCCGGATATCAACGAATCCGGCGCCGACTTCACCGTGGCGGGGGAGTACATCCGTTTCGGTCTGGTGGCGGTGAAGGGGGTGGGCCGCGGCTTTATCAACGGCCTGCTGGAGGAGCGGGAAAAGGGAGGGCCCTTTACCTCCTTCCCGGATTTTTGCCAGCGCCTGATCAACAACGATATGAACCGGCGGGTGGTGGAGAGCCTCATCAAATGCGGCGCTTTCGACAGCATGGGCTATCGGCGCTCCCAGCTTCTGCAGGTCTACGGTCCGGTCATCGACAGCATCGCCCAGCAGCGCCGCAAGAACCTGGAGGGCCAGTTCGACCTGTTCGGGGGAGGGGGGGCGGAGGAGAGCGCCCTGCCGGAGCTGGTACTGCCCAATATCCCGGAGTTTACCCGGCACGAGCGGATGACCATGGAGAAGGAGACCACCGGCCTCTATCTCAGCGGCCACCCCATGGACGAGTACCGGGAGGCGGTCAAGCGGGCCCGAGCCGTCCCGATCGGGGCGGTCATGGCGGACTTTGCCCGGGAGGATGGGCCGGAGACCTACCGTGACGAGCAGCGCCTCACCCTTGCGGGGGTGGTGTCCGCCTCCAAGACCAAGACCACGAAGAACAACACCCTTATGGCCTATGTTACGCTGGAGGACGACACCGGCTCCATGGAGCTACTGGTCTTTGCCCGCGTGCTGGGAGAGTGCGGCAGCTATCTCAAGGAGGGCATGGCGGTAGCGGCCTCTGGGCGTATCTCTGTGCGGGACGAGAAGGAACCCCAGATGCTGGTCGACTCTGTGCGGCCCCTGGGGGATGACGCCGGGGCCGTGCCGGAAAAGCCGAAGGGAAAACGGCTTTACATTCGACTGGCCAGCCAGGCGGACCCCCTGTTCCGGCACATCCAGCTTTTGCTGGTGATGTTTCCGGGAGAGGAGCCCCTGAAGATCAAGCTGGTGGACACCGGCCAGTGGATGACCCTGCCCTGCGTGGTCCATCCGGCCCTGGTTCGGGAACTGCGGGAGCTGCTGGGGGAAGAGAATGTGGTGCTGAAATGAAAGCTCTGGTGTGCCGTCCGCCGGACAGAGGAGGGGAGGGAAGGACATGAAAAAGCTGGTATCTCTGCTGTTTCACCGGGTGGTTCTGGTGGCGGTGTTTATCCTGATCCAGATCGCGGTGCTGCTGGTGATGATCCTGCGCTTCAACAGCTACTTCGTTTACTTTTACTGGCTGTGCGTGGCGGTCAGCATCCTGGCTGTGCTGTGGATTCTGGGGAACCGGAGCGACCCGGCCTATAAGATCGCCTGGATCGTGCCCATCCTGATCGTCCCCATCTTCGGCGGACTGTTCTACATCATGTTTGGAGGAAACCGCCTGAGCAGCCGCACCCGGCGGCGGATGCAGGGGCTGGAGCGGAAGATGGAGGAGGTTCTCCGACCGGATTTCCAGGCCGATGAGCTGCTGCCCATTGGGGAGGACGCCGTCCACCAGGCCCGTTATCTGGAGCATATGGCCCACTGCCCCGTCTACGGCAATACGGTGACGGAGTATTTTTCGCTGGGCGAATTCTGCTTTGCGCGCATGATCGAGGAGCTGAAAAAGGCGGAGCGCTACATTTTTGTGGAGTATTTCATCGTCGAGGAGGGCGAGATGTGGAACGCCATTCTGGATATCCTCAAGGAGAAGGCGGCCCAGGGGGTGGACGTGCGCTTGCTCTATGACGATATCGGCTCCATGTTCACTCTGCCCCGGGACTACGCCAGGGACCTGGAGGCCAAGACGGGCATCAAGTGCTGTGTGTTCAACCCCTTTGTGCCTATCCTGACCATCCGGCTGAACAACCGGGACCACCGGAAGATCATGGTCATAGACGGCAAGGTGGGCTTCACCGGCGGCATCAATCTGGCCGACGAGTATATCAACGCCAAGGTGAAATACGGCCACTGGAAGGACAGCGCCATTATGGTCCGGGGGGATGCGGCCTGGAGCATGGCGGTCATGTTTCTGACCCTCTGGTACGACGTGCGGGAGACCCTGACGGAGGACTATGACCAGTTCCGGCCGGTCTGGGCTCCCGGCGAGAAGCCGGAGGGCACCCAGGGCTTTGTGCAGCCCTATACTGACAACCCCCTGGATGGGGAGGCGGTGGGCCAAAGCGTCTATCTCAACCTGATCAACAAGGCCCGCAAGTATGTCTATATCACCACGCCCTATCTGATCGTGGACAACAGCATGAACAACGCCCTGTGCATCGCCGCCAAGTCCGGTGTGGATGTGCGTATCATGACCCCCCACATTCCGGACAAGAGAGCGGTCTTTGAGCTTACCCGGTCCCACTACGAGCCCCTGTTGGAGGCCGGGGTGAAAATCTATGAATATACCCCTGGCTTTGTCCACGCTAAGAACTTCGCGGTGGATGACGAATATGGTACGGTGGGCTCCATCAATTTGGACTACCGCAGCCTGTTCCTCCACTTTGAAAACGGCGTCTGGCTGTGCAGCGACCCCAGTGTGCTGGATATCAAGGCGGATTTTCTGGAGACGCTGGAGCAGTGCCAGCCGGTGACGCTGGAGCAGTGCCGGGCCCTGCCCTGGTGGCGGACGCTGTTCCGCTCGGTGCTGCGGATGTTTGCCCCGCTGATGTAGGAAAAAGAGCGGACCGTGCCATGCACGGTCCGCTCTTTTGAATCAGCGGGGTTAATGCCTTTTTGCGGCCTGCCGCTCTGATTTGCGCTGGGCCTTGGCCGACCGGATACGCTCCTTCAACTGGGCGCCGGCGGCGCGCACATCGTCCAGGGTGTACCGGCGGGAGGTCATGTGGGCGTAGCGGTTCCGGAACCGGCGGCTGTGCCGCTCGGCCTTGGCCAGCAGTTCGTCGTAGTTATCCATCAGGCTGTCCAGCCGCTCAGTCACGGGCGCGGGCAGGCTCTCCCGGGCCGCGTTGAGCTTCCGGCGCAGGGCTTCGCCGGCCTCCGCGATGTCGTCGCCCAGGTCGGCTCTGGCCAAGGCCAACTGGAGCCGCAGCTCGTCGCCGGCGGACTGGAGACGGTCCATGGCCTTGGTCACCAGGGCCAGCTTGCGGATGGTGGTGACGGTATCCACCAGCAGCAGGGTGAGGGTGGAGCCGCACAGAAGGTAACGCACCCAGTCGGGGATGGCGTGCATCAGCCGCGCCACCGGTGGGTGAATGAGAAAGACGGCGATGTAGGACATAATGCCCCAGAAGAGGCTGACCGGCAGGCAGACCCGGCCCTTGATGTTGAACCGGATGTGGCTGTAGTCCCAGTATTTGATGTGTGTGGTGGTCTCCAGGAACCAGCCTACAAAGTATTCCCAGGCGGTCATGACAAAGACAGCCACAAAGTAGAATACTACCAGGTTGTCCTTGAAGGGGGCAAAAAAAAGGATCATCAGGAGAAAGCCAACGCCGTAGATGGGGCAGACCGGGCCGTAGAGAAACCCGCGGGGCACATAGTGCCGCTCACAGAAGGAGCAGTAGCAGGTCTCCCAAATCCAGCCGCAGAAGGAGTAAAAGATGAAATAGAGGAACAGTTGGGTGATGGGGTAGCCCAGCAGCAGCGGTTCCGTCACGGGGGATCACTCCTTTTCGTCGAAGTCGGTGAGCAGCACGTCCAGCACGCCGTTGTAGACCTGCTCCGGGTGGGTCTTGAACTGGTCAGCCAACCGGTTGGCCTGCTGCTCGGTGGCGGCCAGCAGCTCCAGGGTGAGCAGGTTGCCGTGCTCGTCATCCAGGGCCAGGCGCAGGGTATAGGTGCCGTCGTCCCGCAGAATGCGCTCGGCCCGGACCTGGGCGTCCCGCCGGAGCTGGCCGTTGAGCCGGGCCACATTCTTGTCGCACTTGACCCGGACCGAGTAGGGCAGGCTGCTCTCACAGATGCCGCCGTTGCGCTTGCCCTTTTCGGTGATGGCGTAGCGGTCATCTGCACGGGTGAGGTGGTCGGTGTCCACCAGCTCGGCCACGGCCTCGGCGAAGTCGAAATAGTCCACGCCCTCGTCGCACAGGGTCAGGTCGGTGAGGGTGGGCAGGTCGATGGGGGCGGCGACCCGGGCCATGATATAGAGGATGAGGAACTTGATATCCAGCTTGTCGTGGATGAAACCAAACCGAGGCATGGTATATCCTCCCTTCGATGCGATTGCTGCACAATTTATCATTATACCGGAAGAAGGCGCGTGGAACAAGGGGTAATTTGCACAGCAAGCGGCGGGCCCGGCGGGGGACATTCCACCGCTTGACACAGATGCCCGGACAGAGGTAAGATGAGAGAAAGTTTACGCGATGGAGGACCTGACATGAGAAAGAAACTGCTGTCGCTCAGTCTGGCGCTGCTGCTGGCCCTGACGGCCTGCTCGGGCTCGCAGGCGGAGGGCACCCCGGCGCCGTCGCCCGATGCCACATGGACCCCCGCCGACGAGCCAGCCCAGGTCCAGCCGGTCGAAACGCCGGAATACGAGGGGCCCTGGAATCCGCTGACCGGGATGCCCATCTCGGAGGAGTGGGTGGACCGGCGGCCGGTGGCAATCATGCTCAACAACCTCAAGGCCGCCCTGCCGCAACTGGGGCAATCCAAGGCGGATATCATTTATGAGTGCCTGGCCGAGGGTGGGATTACCCGAATGCTGGGGGTGTATCAGAGCGTAGAGGGGGTAGGGACCATCGGCTCGGTTCGCTCCTCCCGGCCTTACTACCTGGAGCTGGCTCTGGGGCATGACGCCATCTATCTCCATGCCGGCGGCAGCGAGGATGCCTACGCCAAGATTCGCTCGTGGGGCGTGGATGCGCTGGACTGTGTGCGGGGCCCCTATGAGGGGAAGAGCGCCGGGTCCAACCTGTTCTGGCGGGATGCGGGCCGGCGGAAGAACAACGGCCTGGAGCACAGCGTGGTCACAACGGGCGAGGCGATCCAGACCTATCTCCCCGCCTCCATCCGCCGGGACCATGAGGAGGGCTATTCCTATCCGCAGAATTTTGCCGAGGATGGGGCCCCCGCGGGAGGAGAGGCGGCGGGCACAGTGACCGTGCCGTTTTCCAGCTACAAGACCGGTGTATTTACCTACGATGTGGACAGCGGGAGGTATCTGGTCGAGGAATACGGGAAGGCGTACGTGGACGGCGACACCGGCGAGCAGGTGGGCGTCACCAATGTCCTGGTCCTCCGTACGGCCTGCAAGGCCACGGGGGATAGCCTGGGTCACATCACCGTGGACCTGACCGGCGGGGGAGACGGTTGGTTCGCCTGCGGCGGAAGGCTGATCCCCATCTGCTGGAGCAAGGCTGACCGGAACAGCCCGCTTGTCTATACGACGGCCGACGGCCAGCCCCTGGTGCTGGGCCAGGGCAGTACATATGTGAACATCATTCCCAGGGAGAACGAGATCACCTGGGAATAGGACAGAAAAACCCCGCCGGTCTGGCAGCAGACCGGCGGGGCTTTTGGAAGGTTCAGCAGCAGCCCTTGACCTCACGGAAGGCTTCGCCGCAGGCGAGATGATTGGGCGGGAAGAATTCGTCCACCGGGAACTTGACATGGCGGAAGATCTCACAGGGATCGTCCTCGCCGCCGCTGCCGCAGGTGCACTCCTTGTCGGGCATGCAGTAGTCATAGACCGGCATGAGAAGCTGGGTCTCCCGCTCCAGACGGATGATGGAGAACTGGCCCAGAGTGACGTAGACCCGCTTGCCGTCGTTGCCGAAGCACAGGTCACTGCCGAAGCAGGCGCAGATGCAGGGGGGAATTTCGGTCAGCTCGCAGTCGCAGGGGCGGCACTCGCACACGTCCACCAGCTTCATGTTGAGGACGATGGGATCGACCGCCTCTACCACAGCGGTGGGCAGATTGCTCTTGCGGATGTTCTGCTCGTCCAGCCCGTCAAAGACGGCCTCGGAGCTGAAAATTTTGGCGTTGCCCTCACTGCCGAAGAGGATGACCCGCTTGTCAAAGACGGCCAGGCCGCAGATTTCCACAGGCCGGGCGGCGCCTACAAAGGCGTCGGCGGTGACACGGTAGAAATAGCGGACGTCCACGGTATAGAAACCGCGGTTGAAGCCGACGGGCTCCACGTCGATGTACACATACAGCAGTTCTGCGGTACCGGCCTTGATGCTGATGGCGCGGTCAATGGCGCACTGGGAGCACTGGGTGGGATAGAAACGAAGATCCTCAATGCAGTCCTTGTCACGGCAACTATCAAAGATTTTTTTCGTGTGTATGCACACGGCCTCCCGGATACAGGCGGTATCCTGCACGGGACCGGGCACGACCTTATCAGGCATTGTAATACCTCCTAGATTGATGGTGTCAGGATGGTTGGCTTCCATACCATTCTATGAAACCAGGAGGGTTTGGTGCGCCGCCTTTGCCTGTGATTACTTGCGAAAGTGGGAGAGGAGCTTTTCCTCGATCTGGTCACCGTAGCGCAGTCCCAGGAGAAACAGGGTTAGGCCGCAGATGCCGATCAGCACCATGCCCCAGACGGGGATGGATATGACCGAGCCTCCCACACCGCAGGCCACCAAAAGACCCCAGGGGCGGGTAAGGAGGACGATGACGAAAAAGCGGATGCAGCCGATATCGGTGAGTCCGGCCAGAATACAGATAAGGTCGTCGGGAAAGAAGGGAAAGAGAAAGACCAAAATGAGAAAAATATCCCTTTTGCGTCGGATAACATCCAGATAGCGGTCAGAGACCTTCTGACTGACGAACTGACTGGCAAACCGCTGTCCCAGAGCTCTGGCCAGCCAAAAGGCAAGCATGGAACCCAGGAGCACGGCGGCGGCCGTGAGGAAAAAGGCCTCCCACATGCCGAAGAGCAGGGCGCCGGCTGCGGCGGTGAGGTTGCTGGGGATGGGTGCAAGGATAACCGAGGCCAACTGCACCAGAAAATAGACCAGCTGCGAGTATGGCGAAAAGCGGGCGATATAGCGCTGCATCCCGTTGAGGGAACGTACGTCGAAGAAGCCGGTTCGCCAGAGAAAGAGGACCCCGCCGCCAATCACCAGCAGGGCCGCCAAAAGAGAGAGAAGCCGTCGATGCGATTTCATTGTATCCCCCACGTCTATTACAGCAGATGGAAGGCTCGGAGCCAGGCGGGAGCTGGTTCGGCCCTTGCTGTCCCTAGAGTATCATATTCCCGGGACAGATGCTATATAGAATGCCTTAAGAATTTATAAAGTCAGACAAAAGCCGACAGGCCCGGGACAGACATTTTGCTGTCCCGGGCCTGTCGGCCTCGGCTGCGCTCCTTCGGGGCCTGGTAATGACCCTTATGTTAAAGCCCGCAAAAGGGGCCCTGAAAACAAAAAAGCCACACCCAAAGGTGTGGTAGCTTCCTTGGTGGATCCGTTTTATCGGTCACTGATGGTCTGCTTTTGCTCGCTGCCAAAAATCAGATCGTCAACATCCAGAGCCCGTACATGGTTGAGAATGCTCATACTGTACAACACCTCCTTTTCTTCGATTCTGTCCTTATGATAGCGGATGACTGGAAAAAATACAAGAGAAAAGATATACAGAATGCATAAAAAACATATAAAAAGATTGTGCAGATAGCCAATTTGGCTTTTGCGCCCGACCCAAACCGGAGCCCGGTACAGTGGGCGCGGTTGGGAAGGGGGCAGCAGAAGGAACCCATGACGGGTTTGGCGATGGAATAAAAAACTCGTCGCAAGTGTTTTATCACTTGCGACGAGCTGGAGCAGGTGACGGGAATCGAACCCGCGTGTTCAGCTTGGGAAGCTGACATTCTACCATTGAACTACACCTGCAAATCAAACTGCCTAAATAATATATCACATGTGTCGGAACTTTGCAAGAGTGATTTTGACGCTTTTTCTAAGATGCACCAATCGGATACCTGAATCCTATACTGGATTGAATCTATGGTGGGTTTTCGGGCCTGAAAGGGTGTTACTGTGTACATTGTTTCTGTATTCCTGTTTGCGGCTGCCGCAAACCTGGACAGCTTTGTGGTGGGGCTGTCCTATGGAGTGCGCCGCGTACATATCCAGTTCCGCGCCAATCTGTTGATCGCAGGGATTGTCATGCTGGGAACGTTTTTGTCCATGGTGCTGGGAGCGGGGCTGAAGGGGCTCATCCCGGCGGAGTGGGGAGGGCGGCTGGGAAGCGGTATGATTCTTCTGCTGGGGGCGTATTGCCTGGTCTGCTTCTTTGTGCGGCGGGGAGAAGGGGAGGCGGGGCCGGAGGTAAAACTCCAGTATATGGGCCTGCGGGAGACCGCCGCGCTGGGCTGTGCGCTGACGGTCAATAATGTGGGACTGGGGATGGGAGCCAGCATCGCGGGTCTGGGGCTGTGGCTAACTGTGCTGGCCTCCTCTGCATGCAGTTTTTTGTTCCTCTATGCAGGGAACCGCCTGGGAAAGAGCTGGCTGTCGGCGGTGATTGGGGGATACGCCGAGCCAATTTCAGGGGTAATGATGATTGCCCTGGGCCTGTTTGAGCTGTTGGGATAAAAAAGGACTCCTCCGGAAAACCGGAGGAGTCCAGCACTACCTGGATTAGAACAGCGCGGCCCACAGGAGGAAGCCGCCGCAGGCCACCAGGCCGGTAAAGATCAGCACGATGACCAGATAGCCCATGATGTCCTTGGCGGACAGACCGGCTACGCCCAGAGCGGGCAGGGCCCAGAAGGGCTGAATCATATTGGTCCACTGATCGCCCCAGGCGATGGCCATGCAGGCACGGCCAGCCTCGATGCCCATCTTACTAGCAGCAGGCATCACGATGGGGCCCTGCACGGCCCACTGACCGCCGCCGGAGGGGACAAAGAAGTTCACGATGCCGGCGGACAGGAAGGTGAACAGGGGGAAGGTGACGTTGTTGGAGATGCTGACGAAGAAGTCGGAAATGATGGAGGCCAGGGATACGCCGTTGGCGTTGGCGGCGACCATCATGCCCATGATGCCAGCATAGAAGGGGAACTGGAGAAGGATGCCGGCCGCGCCGGAGGCAGCCTCACCGATGGCGTCCACGTACTTGCGCAGATCGCCGTGGAGCAGCACACCCACAAACAGGAAGATAAAGTTGACGATGTTCAGGTTCAGGCTGTTGGGAATCCCGGCAGGGCCGCTCTTCTGGACCACGTCGATGAAATAGAAGACGATGTAAGCAAAGCCGGCCACAATGGTGATGATCCACAGAATTTTGCTGTGCTCCATCTTTTCAGCCGGGGTGCTGACGGAATACTCCTTCTCAGCCTCGTCCACCAGCAGAGCGGGGTCCACAGTAATGGTGTGCTCCGTATCGGGATGCATAGCGTAGTTGACGAAGGGCATCACAATCAGGATAACCGCGCACATGAGCAGGTTCATGGGATGGAAGATGGTCAGATTGGTGCCGGCCTGGTAGGTGGCCTCGCCGATGGTGTAGCCACCCGAGATGGTCAGCGGGATAGAGCCCGACAGACCGGCGTGCCAGATGACAAAGCCGGAATAGGCCGAGGCGATGAGCAGACGGTAGTCCACATCGCGGACACGGCGGGCGACTTCCTTGGCCAGCAGGGCGCCGGCGATGAGGCCGAAGCCCCAGTTCAGCCAGCAGCAGATGACGGACACAAAGGTGGTGATGAGAATGGCGCTCTTCTTGTTCTTGGCGGTAGAGGCGATAGCGCCCAAGAACCGCTTAAAGACCTTGGCGGAGGCCATGGCGGAGCCCAGCACCAGAACCAAGGCCATCTGCATCGAGAAGGCCAGCAGATTCCAGAAACCGCTGGTGTTGCCCCACGCCTTGATCATGGCGACAGGGCCCTGCTGTGTACCGAGCATTGCGGCGACATACACAACGATGCTCAGGATGATGGCGAACAGGAACGGGTCCGGCAGCCACCGGTTGACTACGCGCACGCAGCCATTGGTAAATTTTTTGAACATGCATTTCCCTCCTTGCAATATTCCATCGTGAACAAACCCCAACACAATTTGTTCACAATTCCAGACCTCATTATAAACCAAAAACCTTTTTTGTCAACATAAATCGGCAGGGTTTCCGTCAGTGAGACCGGGAGCCGTTGGGGCGCAAGGGGTTCAACAAACTGGTCAAAAACTAAAAAATGAATGGACTATTTCATAAAGTCCTCATCTGCTGAGGGATCATTCCAATGTGACAGGTGAAAAAAACATCACTTTTTATGCAAAAATAAAGCAAATTACTGGTGCTACCAATCGACGATTGGGTACGCAAAAAGCCGCAGGCGACTGCCTGCGGCTTTTTGCGTGTGGGTGTTGGGGTTTCCTCTATGAATGGAAGGGAAATGGGTGTTGATCGGAAAGATGTAAAGGTTGGAAGCTGGATAGTGCTTAGAAGAAGATGGCCCAGCCCAGGAAGCCGAGGCAGGCGACGATACCGGTGAAGATGGTGACGATGACCAGGTAGCCCATGATGTTGCGGGCGGAGAGTCCGGCGATGCCGAGCGCGGGCAGGGCCCAGAAGGGCTGGATCATATTGGTCCACTGGTCGCCCCAGGCGATGGCCATGGCGGCTCGTCCGGCCTCGATGCCCATCGTGGTGGAGGCGGGCATGACGATGGGGGCCTGTACCGCCCACTGACCGCCGCCGGAGGGGACGAAGAAGTTGATGAGGCCGGCAGACAAGAACGTCAGCATGGGGAAGGTGACTTCATTGGAGACGCTGACGAAGAAGTCGGCAATGATAGAGGCCAGGGATACGCCGTCGGCGTTGGGCGCCACCATCAGGCCCATGATACCGGCATAGAAGGGGAATTGAAGAAGGATGCCGGCGGCGCCGGAGGCGGCATCACCGATGGCGTCCACATATTTACGCAGGTCGCCGTGGAGTAGAATGCCCAGGAACATGAAAATCATATTGACGATGTTCAGACCCAGGTTGAAGCCGCTGGTGAAAAAATAATAGATGATGTAAGCGAAGCCCAACACCAGAGTGATGATCCAGAGAACTTTGCTGTGCTCCAATTTTTCGGCGGGGGAGCTGATGGTGTAGGTCCGCTCCTCCTCATCGACCAGCCGGGCGGGGTCCACGGTAACGGTGTGCTGTACATCAGGGTGCATAGCATAGTTGACGAAGGGCATCAGGACCAGAATCACGCCGACCATGAGCAGGTTCATGGGATGGAAGATGGTCTGGCTGGTGGGCACCTGATAGACGACTCCCAGGATCTCGCTTCCTGTGGATATCTGGAGGGGAATGGAACCGGAGATGCCGGCGTGCCAGATGACGAAGCCGGAATAGGCAGAGGCAATCAGCAGGGCGTAGTCCACGTCGCGGACCCGACGGGCCACTTCCTTGGCCAGCAGGGCGCCGGCGATCAGGCCAAAGCCCCAGTTCAGCCAGCAGCAGATGGTAGAGACGAAGGTAGTGACAACAATGGCGCTTTTCTTGTCCTTAGCCAGACTTGCAATGGAGCCCAGCGCCTTT
>NZ_DCJO01000030.1:125757-126135 GCF_002320075.1 Intestinimonas sp. UBA1698
GGCGGAGGCCATGGCGGAGCCCAGAACGAGGACCAGGGCCATCTGCATGGAGAAGGACAGCAGGCCCCACATGCCCTTATCATTGCCCCAAGCATTGACCAGTTCAATGGGGGACTGCTTGGTGCCGATCATGGAGCCAACAAAGGTAACGATGGTCAAAATGATCGCAAACAGGAATGCATCCGGCAGCCAGCGGTTGACCACGCGCACGCAGCCATTGGTAAATTTCTTGAACATAGAACTCCTCCCAAACTTCTTTGTTCCGATTGCATTGAGTCAGGGCCCTGGCTCCAACCTACAATATGCATCATACCGAGAAAGTTTACAAAGTCAATGCGAAAAATGGTAATTTTGCCCATTCTTTACCTATGATTTACC